>SBBP01000035.1 GCA_005239655.1 Candidatus Microgenomatus auricola
ACGTGTACCCTTGTCCTAAGGCAAAAACAGGCTCTGGAGCAGCAAAGAGAAAGAGGTAGAGATTCGTTGGGATATGGGAGAGGCTAAACAATCCGCGAGCGAGCAGTGGGGCAAACACCGGGCTAATGTCTGCCAGTGCGTACCCTGTTTCAAAGAAACTGCCGAAACGTGCATCATTATAAATCAGCATCCCAACGCCAACAAGAAAAATGGGGGCTAGAACTGCCGCGCTCTGTTGTAGACGCGTCTTCCACTGTGCGTTGTCTCGTACAATTAGAAACAGGAAAAAAAGCACCGCGAGAAGAACAGTACTACGTGTCGCCATCGCACACGCAATACAGAGTCCCGTCAACACAAGACGATAACGGTATGAACTTAAAAAAACGTGAATCGCCAACAGCAGACATGTGGTAGTAATCACGTGTGCAAACATGTACGATGTTTGGAGTGCTGCAACGCCAATATAGACAGTACCAAATACAAAAAACGTTGCTAAAAACAATGCGTCAGGCACACGAAAGTGAAACCGCTGTGCAAGCGTGTACAGAAGGTAAAAATTCAGCGCCGTCAGGAAAAGTGAAATTAGCACCGTGGGAAAGTACACACCAAAAAGTGCAACAAATGGCATAAGCAGAAGCACCGGGAACGGTCCCTGAGGCCAATACAAATGACCGTTCCACATGATGGCATCCAAAAAAAACATCTCACCATGATACGACGCTCCCATTAAATCCAAATGCTCACTCGGGTAGTAGAGATGGCCCTGTAAAAAACCGTCTGCAAGAACAGTGAACGGTAACACATTTCTAAACGGATCCATTACCAGCGCCAAAACTATAAAAGCACAGAACAAAACCAATGACGTCGCCACCGCGGACAGAACCCTTCGTAGAGGCATGCGAGCAAGAATAGAGAGCCATTCGTCAATCATATATACCAAAACCCACGAAAAAAGATGTTAGCATCATACCATACTTTGTCTGCGCCCCGCGTAAAACGAAAAACCCTCCGATGAAGGAGGGCTTGTTCGATAACCTGGCAGTGACCTACTTTCACCTTGCGGCTATCATCGGCGCTGAAGGGCTTAACGACTGAGTTCGGAATGGGATCAGGTGTGGCCCCTTCGCTAGAACCACCAGAGAGGAGAGTCTTTCAACATTGACATGGCTCTCTTCTCTGGCGGCTCTCACTGCATGGCTAGAAGTTCGGTGGGTTGAACGACGAGGTACACGGCGGTAATGACCACAGTGACTGCAACGAACAATCCAACAAACTTGGTAACAACTTTTGAGTGCTTCTGCATACAAGGACTAAGTATATTCGTCTTCACACGATTGCGCAAGTGGCACGCTTGCCGATACACGGCACAGTGTTCCAACTACGCGTCGGGAACGGCTGATTAGTACTCCTCGGCTACACCCTTTGCAGGGCTTCCACCTAGAGCCTATTAACCTGGTAGTCTTCCAGGAGCCTTAGTGAATGTTAATCTTAGGGACAGCTTCCCGCTTAGATGCTTTCAGCGGTTATCTTAACCGAAGGTCGCTACCCGGCAATGCCACTGGTGTGACAACCGGTACACGAGAGCTTCGTCCTTTCCGGTCCTCTCGTACTAAGAAAGGGCCCCTTCAACATTCAACGCTCACAGCAGATAGGAGACCGAACTGTCTCACGCATGTACATCCATTATTTCTAATGGCATAGACTATATCTTCATCCAGCATAATGATACTGGAGCTGACGTATGATAGGTATAAATGCATTGCTAATACTGTTACCTATCTCTCCCTTTCGGGATCAGTCGTTACGGGGAATCTTTTGGCTAAAAAATGCTTGAAGCGTTGCTGTGGTATTTGTTCTGCGTTTAGAGTAATTCAGATGTGTATACTGATCGATCAATTGACTGACATCGAGCAGTAACTCCTGATTCAAACGCGTATACCGTGGTAAACGCTTTGCAATTTCTTCTGCCAATAATACATGAGGCTTCTTGAGCCGCAGATTCGGCTTGAGTTGAACAAGCAAATCCATCACCGACTGTATGCCGACGATTGTGTATTCTGCCATGCCATCGTTTCGAACGCGGACGTATCCTTTACCGCACTTCTTGTGCAACCAGTATAAGTGATCAATGTGACTCTTTTTCTGGTAAAACACAACACTCACGCGGACTTGGTAACCATAAATGTAGTCCTTACGTCGAACAAGTTGAAACATGACACAGCCATCACCATCGAGAAATCCGGCGATGTATGCTTTTTCAAGCTCTGAAAGCTTCATGAAAGATAGATTCTTCCCTCGGTATTGCCTTCTTCATCAGTTCGAGCTGAAGGAAGGTTTCACCGATATTAGTCAGATTTATTGTACCGCATTACTGCGGTAGAACGCAATGTAAACTACGTTCTGAACCCAACTCACGTACCGCTTTAATTGGCGAACAGCCAAACCCTTGGGAGGTGCTGCCCCCCCAGGATGCGATGAGTCGACATCGCTGTCGATTCTGTAATTTCGTACAGTGCTGACTATACCTTCATCCTCTTTCTTCTCTGATGTAGAGAAGAGTAGGCGCTGGCGTATGATAGAAGTATAAGTTCCTGAATTTTACCAGGTACCTTCTATCTCACCTCGTAAGGATTACGAGGATCAGTCGATACGGGGTCAAGTTGAAAATCTCAACCGACTTCCCACGGTATTACCCTTCTTGCGCTCATGCGCATGAGTAGGGCTCCACCGTTATGAGCCAATTTTTTGGATCGATATTACTATCGATGCACCCCGATGTATTGCAGTGGTTCAAACTGCAACTGTTAAGGTGCCGAACCTGGTCGTCTATGTGGACTATTGGACCAGACTAGCCTGTTCGTATTCTTTCCATGATTCCTCATGGTACTGACTATATCTTCATCCTCACGTCGCTACATGAGGAGTACGGCATATTGTGGCAGCGTTATGTCTTTCCTGCCACCTCGTCCTTTGGACTGCAGTCGATACGGGGTTCTCCACCGATTTTGTACCGCATGCGTGGTATCACATGCGGAGCGATAATGCGAATAAGTTTCTGCGTTTCCATTACCGGAAACTTGAGATTGACTGATCCACGTTTTTTCACCTCCACCTTTGGGTTAAGGTCATATCGTTTGACCAGGATGTCTGTGAGACACCCAAGGTCACGCTGCGGGTATTTTGGAAGATACACGTACGCGGTTTTATCACGCGCGTAGTAGTATCCATCATCCATAAACCATACAGCGAGTGCTTCTGGTGTAAGAAGCTGCTCCAATTCGTGCGGAATACTCCGCTGTTGTTCGTTGTAGAACAACTGACGGTAGTTTCCAAAAATTGGAGTTGAATGTGATTGGCAGCGATAATAGGCGTGCTGTTTTTTCCAGACTGGGTTGAAGCGAACCATCCGTTTTGGATGATCCTGCATGTAGCGTTTGAGCATCTGCCATTTCCAGAAAATGTATTCTTTCTGTTTGGCCGAATGTTCTAAACGCAGACGTGCATTCTTCTTCCCGGTGTTCTGTAAAAAACCATCACCTAAGATCGACCCAATCACCACACTTCGTTCAATGCTATTCATAGCTTATTGTTATTGAAGTGTGGAGAACTTCCCACGGTATTGCCCTTCTTGCACTTGCGCGCAAGGATCGGGATTCACCGTTATTAGCCGTTTTCTTGATTGAATGTTGCCACTCAATCGGGACAACGCTCCTTGATCAGGAGCTATCCCCGGAGTAACTTTTATCCGATGAGCTTCCGCCGTCCTATTTCGTACGGTCGGATCACTAAGTCCTACTTTCGTAACTGCGCGACTGGTCAGTCTTGCAGTAAAGCTGGCTTCTGCCTTTACACGATCAATTCGGTTTCCATCCGAATCTAGCCAACCTTTGTGAACGCCTCCGTTACATTTTAGGCAATTGTGTTAACGAGAAACTTCATTGTGCGAAGTTTCTGTGCACGAGCATTTCTGTCGTGCTCTGCATGTCGCCATGCAGTTCAGACTATATCATTATCCATGATGACATGGATACTCGGCATGTAGTCGTTGAGGGGTTCCATAAATGGAACTTCCCTGCGGGTTGTCTGCACCAATCCATTTTTACTTCTCGTCATAAAACGAGTGAGTAGGATTGGATACACCAGATGTTCACGCATATAGCCAAGTTTGCTTTCGATGTTACCATCGAAACGCCCGTCGTGATGTGTCTACATGATTCTTAATTATGTAGCTGTAACGGAATACATCACGATTTCCAGGCAACCGCCCCAGTTAAACTACCCACCAGACACTGTCCCTTTCCCGGTTTCACGGGAATGGGTTAGACATAACAATTCACTAGGGTGGTATCTCACTGTTGACTCTGGAACCCCCGAAAGGGTCCCTTCAAAGTCTCCCACCTATGCTGAGCAAGCAAATCGCTATATCAATGCCAAGCTATAGTAAAGCTTCACGGGGTCTTTTCGTCTAGCTGCGAGTAACGAGCATCTTCACTCGTCCTGTAATTTCACCGAGTCCCTCGTTGAGAGAGTTTTCAAGTCGTTATGCCATTCGTGCAGGTCGGAACTTACCCGACAAGGAATTTCGCTGGAGTGTATTACACCACTTTTCTTAAAAAAGTCAATGTGTAGTATTTCTACTACCTACATGTCGCCATGCAGTCTGTACCATCTTTTACTCTCACGGCTGCGAGAGTGTCGGCGTATGGTATCTGAGGATTCTTATTAAATGCTTGCGTGGTTTTTTTCGATTCATTGTGGAAACAATGTTCGCAATTTCTATGATCCCATCTTTTGTGAGATGTTCATTGCAGTTGATCATGTTCACACATTGAACAAACTTTTTATAATCACCTTGCTTCGCTGTCTTCAACGGGTATTTTTTGAAAAACGGGATAACCACTTCAAGCAAATCTTTTCTGTTATGTACTACATAACGATAAAGATGCTCCTTGTGATTATCATATCTTCTGTTCAAGTAAATCTTCCCAACACCGAAAAATTCTTGAAGAATTTTCAGTGAGTCGAGACTTCTTGCGCCCTGAGTGACGGCAAAGTCATGTGACACTTGGAAACCAGTTTTATATCCTCGACGAATTCGATCAATTTCTTGCCGATCGTTTTGCTTGACAAAACCGATCGAGAAACAACCTTCTCCGTCGACAAAACCAGTTATCCACCATGCAAGCTGTATAAGTCTTTCCTGCTGGTTGTCTGCACGAGACGTTTTTTCACTGTGATACATAAAGCTCTGACAGAAGAGTCAGAGCGTCCTGAAGGTATATTACCACAGTAACGCTCGATACACCAGAGTTTCCAGCATATAGCCAACTATTTTCTTAAGGGCCAGTCTTACATCACTGTAAAACGAGGCAGCTTTTCCTTTTCTCACTATTTATCAATCGATGAACTTAATCGTCCCAGCCCTTTTCCAGACCATAGTTTGATCTGGAAAACCTTAGGACGATTATAGTTATCGCCGGCGTTCATCCGCGCTTCGGTCAGGAGCTACTTCATAAATGAATCACCCCCTCCCTTAACGTTCGGACACTGGCCAGGCATCAGCCCCTATACATCAGCTTACGCTTTCGCAGGGACCTGTGTTTTTGATAAACAGTCGCTTGAAATCTTTTATTGAAGCCTCCTCCACTCCTTGCGGAGAGAGAAGGCGGGCCTTATCCCGAAGTTACGGCCGCTGTTTTGCCTAGTTCCTAAACGAGGGTTCTCTCGTACATCTGAGGATACTCTCCTCATCCACCTGTGTTGGTTTCCGGTACGGATATGATGCATCGCGCGTGACAACCTTTTCTCGGCCGGCTGTGACACTACCTTGAGTTTGGGTTTCCCCGCACTCTTGTGACATGCGTTTTCACGCACGCCAATGTTTCATTCCATGAAAACACGTAGCGCTTCAACCTGCGTCAGATGTCACAAATGCACCATAGGGACGGAATATTAACCGTCTGTCCATCGACTACGCTTTTCAGCCTCGCCTTAGGACCGCCTAACCCTGGGTCGATCATCGTTGCCCAGGAAACCTTGGATTTGCGATGTCATTGATTCTCACAATGATTTTTGTTACTTATGCCAACATTCTCACTTCGCTGTACTCCACCGGCCCTCACGGGTCCGACTTCGACGTTGCAGCGAAAGCTCTCCTACCACTGTATGCGTTAAACGCATACAGTCCACACCTTCGGTACTCCATTTAGCCCCGTTGAATTTTCGGCGCAAGGAAACTCGACCAGTGAGCTGTTACGCTTTCTTTAAAAGATGGCTGCTTCTAAGCCAACTTCCTGGTTGTTTGAGTCTCAATACTACCTTTAACACTTAATGGAGATTTAGGGACCTTAGATGGTGATCTGGGCTGTTTCCCTTTTGATACATGAAGCTTAGCCCCCACGTTCTGACTCCCATAATAGTCTCTGTCGGTATTCGGAGTTTGGTTAGGCTGGATACGGCAAGCCGCTCCGGAGCCCATTCAGTGCTCTACCCCCGACAGGTAGTTTATGAGGCTATCCCAAAAGATATTTCGGAGAGAACCAGCTATTACCGAGTTCGATTAGAATTTCTCTGCGAGCCACAGCTCATCCCCGGACGTTATACGGTCCGTGAGTTCGGCCCTCCCCTACCTGTTACGGTAGGTTCAGCCTGGCCATGGCTAGGTCACCCGGTTTCGGGTCTATAGGTCATAACAATAAACGCGCTATTCACACTCGGTTTCCCTGTGGCTTCTTCCTTGGCGGAATTAACCTGCTACGCCCTATAACTCGTTGGCTCATTCTTCAATAGGCACACCGTCGCACTTCTCGTGCTTCGATTTGTTGTAAACATATGGTTTCAGAAACTATTTCACTCCCCTTCCGGGGTACTTTTCACCTTTCCCTCACGGTACTGGTTCACTATCGATCATGATATGTATTTAGCTTTACCACATAGTCGCGGTAGATTCACATAGAATTTCACGTGTTCCATGCTACTCGAGAATTAAAACCGTAGAGCGAAATCCTATTTCACGTACAGGGCTGTCACCTTCTTTGGCCGGCGGTTCCACGCCGTTCTGCTATAAGACTTCTTTGGATAAAACTCTACCCAAGCGCGAAGCTTGATCGTTCTAACCTCACAACCCCGCCTCACACATCCTTGCGGACGCATCAGACGGTTTGAGCTTTTCCCCGTTCGTTCGCCACTACTAAGGGAATACAATTCTGTTTCTATTCCTCCAGGTACATGAGATGTTTCACTTCCCTGGGTGTACTTCTTGAACCTATGTATTCAGTTCAAGATTCTGTCGGTATACGACAGAGGGTTTCCCCATTCGGAAATCCCCGGGTCAACGGTTGCTTGCCACCTTACCGAGGCTTATCGCAGGCTGCTACGTCCTTCATCGCCATATCATGTCTAGGCATCCACCATATGCTCTTTACTCCCGACGCAAAGTTGTAACACTTTACGTGCGGCAATCATTCTGTGAGACGAAATATACAATTACTCGATATTTCTATCTTGCACGACTTCTGCTAGATACAGAAATCGTGACTTTTTTTCTATCTTATTGTGTCGCTTGTATGCAGTTGTCAAAGTTCGTCGTGGTCTGCTGGTACGGGTGATTCTCGAGCCACGGATCTGTCGTTTTTCGTGTGAAAATCGGCAGGTCTGTAGCGAGAAGCGATGTCAATTCTGGTGTTCAAGCGTCAAAAAAACCGCTCACAAGCGGCCGTTAACAGAAAGCAACAATCAGGCTTACGCGCTTGTGGATTGAATGGTCTTCTCTGAGACGTTGGACATGATGAAATGGTTCTCGTGCACAGATTGTGTATGTACTGTGGACAATCTGCTAGCGAAAAACCGATAATCTATTGAATTTTTAGTGCAAAAATTATTATACGTGAAGCCAAAATTCTTGTCAAATCTTGTACTGTTGCAGAGATCCAGTTACCAATTGTGGATAAGAGAGGATTTTTGAGAGATAGACAGAAGAGAGCTTTTGAGCTGGAGTCATCC
>SBBP01000132.1 GCA_005239655.1 Candidatus Microgenomatus auricola
CCCAGTTTCGCCAGGCCGGTCAACGCATCGGCAAAAATGGTATTGGATTTTGATTCAACACGCTGAATCACCTTTTTTGCAATTTCGATAATGGGATAAGTTTCCATACTACCCAAGTTTACTGGCGTGTTAACTCCAGATTGCATCAACGCCACCAGCCCTTGAACCATATCGTCAACGTAACAGTAATTATCGCGCGTAGATCCATCACCGTAAATCACGAGATCCTGGCCGTTAATTGCGGCGCGAACAAAGTCTGGAATCATACGGCCAGAGTTTACACGCATGCGCGGACCGTACACATTGAAGATGCGTGCGATTTTTGTATCAAGCTGATAGGTACGGTAGTAGGTGTCCGTGAGTGTTTCTGCAA
The DNA here is from genome assembly GCA_005239655.1 of Candidatus Microgenomatus auricola. GTDB lineage: Bacteria > Patescibacteriota > Patescibacteriia > UBA9570 > XYC2-FULL-38-9 > Microgenomatus_B > Microgenomatus_B auricola_A. The sequence goes on from SBBP01000132.1 coordinate 374, forward strand.
AACGCTTTCCTTCGTTATAGCAGGCTCGCTCTCCAAGAAGATCCACAAAACCCCAGTAGTCTTCTGAAAACAATTCCTGCCCCTCGAGCGGGTCACCATAAATGGAATGTGTCGACGCCAGCAAAAAACGTGCTTCGTATTTTCGTGCAATTTCCAATGCATTCACCACGCCGACGGAATTCGTTTTTGCGGTCTGTACAGCATACTCTTCGAAGCCCAGTTTCACTGTCGGGCAGGCCATGTAGTAGACTTCTTGAATGCCTTGAAACTTCACTTCGAACGTTTCCAACTCTGGATACTTCTCCAGATCGATGGGTTCATTGATGTCGTGTTTCAAAAAAACAAAATTGGGATGCTGTAGTAAATGAGAAATATTCTCCACACCACCACTGGCGTAGTTGTCCATGCAAATCACTTTTGCACTTCTCACCAGTGCATCACAGAGGTGAGAACCAATAAATCCCGCCCCACCGACAACGAGAACATTTTTTTTATCAAAAATGATTTTCTGTTTCATATCTTCCGTGCACAATTAGCGCTTGACCGTAGTATACTCGCTTTCTCTCCTCTGGACAATGTGCTGTCGATGAGCGAATGCCCAAAATTTCTGCATCGCAAAGTTGAATAATCCCGCAGCCATGGATGCTAAAACCTTTGCAGCGATATCAAACAGTTGCCACTCGACCAGTTGCCACAACACAAGTTGATTCAACAGCAGTGCGATTGCTCCTACGGTATAAAATCGGATCAACTGTGAGTGATGAAAACGAAACGGATGCTTGAAGGTCCAATGCTTGTTCCAAAAAAAGCTGCTGAACGCAGACACAAAAAAAGACACTGCAGCGGCGTATAAAAAATGCCTCTCAAAAAATTCAAGCCCACGCGTGAGTGAAAAGTAGAGGGCAGCATCTAAAGCCGTATGCGCACTCCCCACGGTGGAAAAACGCACCAATTGAAATAGCGTCTTCTTCATCTGCGAGATCAGTATATCAAAAACGAGCTGTGTCTTACAGCCCGTCTTGAACGACACGTGATGCGCCGTGTGCAGGGAGATCGCAGAGATCGCTATAGAGCTGTTCGATCTGTTTTGCAACCCTGTCCCAATGGTACGTGCCTAAAACATGTGCGCAGAGCTCTTTGCCCGCTCGTTCAACTGCTGTAGGATTTTGGATCACTGCAGTGAGCTTCGCGTGCAAGTCTTCAACATCAGCGTTGCGGAAAACGTAGCCGTGCTCCCTCACCACTTCAACATGACTTGGGATATCACTGATCAAAACACATTTTCCGTAGCTACCGGCTTCCAACAGTGCGATGGACAGACCTTCAGATTCTGACGGATGCACAAAGAGGTAACAGTTCGAGTAGAGTTCCTCAAGCATGCGGCCAGTTTGAAAACCCGCAAAGATGATACGTTGGTCATTGCCGGCTTCACGATGCAACTGCGCGACATACGTATCGGTGTAGGCTGAATCACCAACAATCACTAATTTCTTTTCGGTTTTCAGTTTTTTGAACGCGCGAATGAGGTAGTGCACACCTTTATGCGGCACGAGACGACTGACCGCCAGGATGTAGCCATTCTCTTCGAGACCAAACTGCGCAGTGATCATTGATGCGCGACGATGCTGTGCCTGTAAGACACCGTTGGGGATGTATACCGGAGTCTTACCGTAGCGCTGTTCGGCATAGTGCTCCAAATCATGTGAAACGACGATGGTCCGATGTGCAAACCACAGAGCAGTACGTTCACCAAATGTGAGCACCGTGCGTGCAATCACTCCCCACTTCTGATGAAGCCGGTCTGGACTGTGAAACGTTGTCACGACACGTGCGCTTGGCCGAAACAGACGAGGAATCCACGACAATAGCGATGGCCCAACGCTGTGGAAATGATAGACGTCGACATTTTCCTTCATTGCATGCAGGAGGGAAAATAACGTATGCGTGATCGCGTCAAAATGCTTTGAGCGCAGAGATGGACGTGCGATCAAACGCACTGTTGGGTATTCCTTTCGAAATGCGTCCACTGCTTCAGGAACGACGTAATGTGCACGAGTATACACCAGGACCTCATGACCAAAACCGGCAAGACGACGAGTCAGCTCATCAACGTGTTTCTCAACACCGCCCCACGTTGCAGGGATTCCTTTTTGGCCAATCATTGCGATTTTCATAGAGATACCGTCCTCATTTTGAGAACGCTCGACCTTAGCACAAAAAACAAAATCTGTCAATAGTTTGTACGAGAAGGGTACATCGGTAACACTTTGTGATATTTGTAATGAAAATTGATGGGAGGCATGTAGTCGAGTGATTGGTGAGGTCGTTTATAGTTGTA
>SBBP01000050.1 GCA_005239655.1 Candidatus Microgenomatus auricola
ACAACTATGGCTTGAAGAAATGGCCTATCGGGAACTCAAAATTATCCCACACAAAGTGGCAACGCCAAAAACGAGCGCAGTCTTCATGGCAATTGCATACATGCTCGGCGGCCTCACACCGGTACTGGCCTATATTGTTCTGCCCATAGGCTTAGCACTGATGACATCGATTTTGATGTCTGTCGCAATGTTGTTTTTTGTCGGGTATATCAAAGGCAGAATCGTTCAAACCAATCGCATTGGAAGTGGAATCGAAATGGTGATTGTTTCCCTCTCCGCAGCAGCAGTTGGGTATGTTGTTGGGCAACTCGCTTCTCAGTGGATCGGATTGTAAATTCCGTGAAGAAGTGGTAGAGTATTCCAATGCAACGACATGTCACGATGGAAAAACTCACATCGCTCTGTAAACGACGAGGTTTTATTTTTGCAGGTAGTGAAATCTATGGTGGACTTGCAAATGCGTGGGACTATGGACCGTATGGATCGCAGCTACGCCTGAATATCAAGAACTCATGGTGGAAGTACTGTATTCAGGATCGAGCAGATATGTATGGCATTGACGCGGCAATTTTAATGAACCCAAAAGTGTGGGAAGCCTCTGGCCATGTCTCAACATTTCACGATCCACTCGTTGATTGTAAATCGTGCAAAGGTCGTTTTCGGGCTGATCACTTGGTAGCGGACTATCGAAACTTCGATTTTTCTAAAATGGCATGCCCGACCTGCGGAAAAAATACGCTCACTGAACCACGGCAGTTTAACATGATGTTTCGAACATTTGTGGGGCCCATGCAAGACAGCGCAAGTCAGGTCTATCTACGGCCAGAAACAGCGCAGGGAATTTTTGTGAATTTTAAGAATGTCATGCAGACAATGCGTCCGAAAATTCCGTTTGGGATTGGACAAATCGGAAAGTCGTTTCGAAATGAAATTACGCCTGGCAACTTCATTTTCCGCACCCTTGAAATGGAACAGATGGAAATTGAATACTTTGTCCACGAGGATCAGTGGAAGGATGCATTTGAATCGTGGAGAACTACCCTGCATTCCTGGGGAGAGAAAATTGGTATCGATATGCAACGCGTGCATGATGTCGAGATCGCACCCAACGAGCTTGCGCATTACTCAAAGCGAACGATCGACATTGAATTTGAATTTCCGTTTGGCCAAAAAGAACTGTGGGGGCTTGCGTACCGAACGAATTTTGATTTATCACAACACCAATTGCACTCCGGCGAGAATCTTGAATACCAAGATCCAGTCACCAATGAAAAATTTATCCCTCACGTTGTCGAACCGGCACTGGGTGTAGACCGAACGTTGCTTGCTCTGCTCGTCAGCGCCTATCATGAGGAAGAAGCACCAACTGCAGATGGTCAAACAGACACCAGAGTGGTCATGCGTTTTGCGAAGGAAATCGCGCCGGTGAAAATTGCTGTTCTCCCGCTCTCAAAAAAATCCGAACTGCAGAAACTGTCACAAGAGGTCTTAGGCACACTCCAATCTCGATGGAGTGTCGAATACGATGAAACGCAAAGCATCGGAAAGCGCTATCGACGGCAAGACGAAATAGGCACTCCATACTGCGTCACCATTGACTTTGACAGTGCCAACGACAACGCAGTCACTATTCGAGATCGGGATAGCATGAAACAGGAACGGATTGCGATTCCTCAGCTTCTTTCCTATTTTTCGAGCCAACTGCCATGAAAAGTCTGACACTGCAAAACGGAATCCCCGTCATGCTGGCACAGATGGAAGGGACAGATGTGGTGACAGCCCTGATATTGTTTAAAGTCGGTTCTCGCCATGAGCGTCCTGACAACAACGGCGTCTCTCATTTTGTCGAACATCTTTTTTTTAAAGGGACCACACATCGTCCAACAACGCTTGATATTTCACGTGAGCTGGATGGCGTTGGAGCTGACTATAACGCCTTCACCTCGAAAGATTACACGGGATACTACATCAAGGTTGCTGCATCACATACGGAACTCGCGATTGATATTCTGGAAGACCTCCTCTTCCATCCAATCTTTGATCCAGAGGAAATCAATCGTGAACGCGGTGTGATTATTGAGGAAATTAACATGTACGAAGATAATCCCATGTCGACAGCCGAGGAACTGTCTGAGCAGCTACTGTTTGGAGCAGCACATCCACTCGGCTATCGCATTGCTGGCCCGCGTAAGAATATACTTTCACTGCGTCGCGAAGAAATTCTCCACTACCGTGATACACACTACCATTCAAAGAACATGATGATTGTTCTTGCTGGGAATTTACCAAAACGTACACAGCAATGGATTCATACACGTTTTGATTCTGCTCCACAGCCAAATCGTCGAACACCAAAATTTCAAAAATTTTACTATCGTCAGGAACGTTCTCGAGTGCACGTCGTCACGAAAAAGACTGCGCAGTCACATTTGGCGCTTTCGTTTCCTGGACCCACATACACCTCTCGAGAATTTGCGACAGCCAACCTGCTTTCTGTCATCCTTGGAGGGAACATGAGTTCCCGGCTATTCATTCAAGTCCGTGAACGTCTCGGCTTGTGTTATTACATTCGTTCAACAATCAGCCCGTATGAAGACATGGGAGCGTTCACCATTCAAGCTGGATTTGATACATTGCGTATACACAAAGCGATCGCTGCGATTACTGAAGAATTGAAAAAAATTCGTTCATCGCGGTTGGCGCATCTCACCGACGCCGAATTACAAAAAGCAAAAGAGTATGTTGCCGGAAAGATGAGCTTACGTTTAGAAGATTCTGAGGAAGTCGCCTCATGGTGGGGGAAGCAAGCGCTTTTCATGAAATCACTCAAAAGCCCAGAACTGTTTGAACGCGCAATACGATCAGTGAGAAAATCAGATGTCCTCAAACTTGCAGCACGAACCTTTGTGAAAAAGCATGCAAATCTCGTGATTATCGGTCCATACGCACAAAGTGAAAAGAAGGGATTTCAGACACACTTTCGTCTATAACATACCATCTGCTATGCAGTTAAAGATGAAGAAAAAAACAAGTCCCTTTGAAGCAAGCAACGCTCAAAGCGATGACGGTGTCTATCGCATTTCGATTTCAAGTGTGACGGTGTTAAAGGTCATTGGAATTATCGTTGCCGTTTTTTTTCTGTGGTCAATTCGAGATGTGCTCGGCATTCTGTTTGTTTCGCTCGTTCTTGCATCTGCCCTTGATCCGTGGGTTGACCGCCTCGAGCGCTACCGCATTCCTCGAGGCATGAGTATTCTGCTGATGTATCTTGTTTTTTTCTGCATCATTGGCGCAGCGGTGTACCTGGTTATCCCACCACTGATTACACAGTTTTCCGAATTGACACAATCGTTGCGTGCCTATACGCCACAAATTGATAACCTCTATCGCTTGCTCACCAATACACAAGATTTTTCATTTGGTAAAGAACTCCAGTCGAATATTGCCAATATCAATGCGACACTGGCAAACTTTACGTCAAGCATTTTTGGTGCAATTGCCGGTGTGTTTGGTCGTGTCGCCACATTCCTCTTCGTACTCGTCATTACGTTTTACATGACCGTCGAAGAGGATGGTCTCAAAAAATTCGTCCGTTCCCTGGCGCCAATTCACTATCAACCGTATCTCGTGCAGAAAACAAATCGCATTCAGATGAAAATGGGATCATGGTTCCGTGGACAACTCGTTCTCATGCTGATCGTTGGTACACTCTCATTTATTGGTCTATTCATCTTACAAGTGCCGTATGCATTGCTACTTGCGTGCATTGCCGGTCTCATGGAGTTCATTCCGTTTCTGGGGCCTATTGTTGCAGCGATTCCTGCGATTTTTTTCGCCTATACCGATTCTCCATGGAAAGCCGTCGGCGTGATTATCATCTACGTCGTACTGCAGCAATTGGAAAACCAGGTGATTGTACCAAAAGTGATGCAAAAAGCCGTTGGTTTGAATCCAATTGTCGTTATCACTGTGATGCTGATTGGTGCAAAGGTCGCGAACATTGCGGGAATTTTACTTGCCGTGCCGGCAGCAACAATACTTTGGATTTTTGTCGAAGATATTTTTCAACAGAAGAAAAATTTGGATAATACACTTGCCCAGCCTTCGGAAACCGACGATCCACCAGAAGCACCCGTATCAACGGATCAGCCTGTATGACGGATCGACAGAAGACGATCAGTAGTTCTATTCCCTATGTGAATGCGAAACCACATATTGGCTTTGCAACAGAATTACTCTACACGGACGTGTTGGCACGCTACTTTCGGCAACGGGGAGTAAATGTTCAGTTTTCTACGGGCACAGATGAACACGGCCAAAAAATTGCCGACACAGCCTCTGGTTTACAAAAAACCCCGCGAGAATACGTTGATCATTTATCAAACGATTTTCGCAATTTGTTGAAACAACTCAATATTTCGAATGACCACTTTATTCGTACAACGGAAGAACGTCACCTAAATGCAGCCCAGCTATTTTGGAAACGGTTGCGCGCATCCGATGATATCTACAAAGATCGGTATACAGGATTGTACTGCGTGGGCTGCGAGTCATTCAAAACAGAAAAAGATCTTGAGAACGGGCTCTGTCCAAATCACCACGTCGCACCACAGATTGTTGAAGAGGAAAACTATTTCTTTCGACTGTCACGCTATCAGGATTCGCTCCTGCGCTACTATAGTGAGCACCCGGATTTTGTCGT
>SBBP01000142.1 GCA_005239655.1 Candidatus Microgenomatus auricola
CAAAAAAGACCAGTGACACCTTTCGGCAACCAAGGTGTTCATCTACTTGGAAGCGTTCCCAGTGAGGGTGCATATACGGTCACGTGAGCGTGAGGAAAAGATCAAAAAAAGATACGCGATGCCGCTTGCGGCCCATACGATAGAGCATCACTCGCTGGGAGACGCTCTCCGCCAAAATAAAAAATGTGATCATCAAAAGAGCCCCGCAACGGGGCTCTTTAGGATTTTTGTGTTACGTGTTTACACTCCGCCGGCTGGTGTCGTTGGAGGAGTGCTTGGTGGTGTGCTTGGAGGATTGGACGCTTGTTTTTTTGCGGCCATGTCACCCATCATTTTGTTCATTTTGTCGAGGTCGCAAAACCCCACAGCGAGGATGACGAGCGCAAGCACGATGTGCAGCCAGTCGTCAGCACTGTTTGCCTGGAAGAGTCCAAGAATTTCATCTTCGGACGCAAGTCCGATAATCGCAACCAAACCGTAGATGACGCCAAGCACTCGTGCGTACATGCGGGCGGCATAGTCTCCCTTCTTTGCAAAGACGAGCGCAAGAATACCAGATCCAAGATGGATGAGATTGTGAACGAGGTCGACGTCAAACAGGCCGAGGACCGGGTCATTGACGAACCCAAGGAGCCCGACGAGAATGAACACAACACCGATCACCATGACGAGCTTTTTTGTCATCATAGAGTTGTGGTTACGTAATTAGATGTGATCACAGGTAGTATACCACCCAAATGAAAAACCGCCAATATCGGCGGTTTTTTTTGAATGGAGCGGGTAACGGGAATCGGACCCGTCTTCCGTGCTTGGCAAGCACGTGTAATAGCCACTATACGATACCCGCAAAAGAGCAGAACGGAGTATATCAAACGGGATTTTTTTGATCAAGCAAAACCCGCGGTGGTTTATGTCAACACCTCCCAGCCCAGTTCTTGCGCGACGTGCTTGAGTTCAGCATCAGGGTGCACAGCAGTGCGGTGGCCAACCACTTTGAACAGCGGAACATCAGAATACGAGTCGGCAAACGCGTAACAGCGTCGCAAATCAATTCCAAACTCATGTGCAAACGATTTTACTGCCGCCGCTTTTTGTTCTCGATAACAGAGCGTCGTCACGTTGCCGGTATACCGTCCTTGGCTTTCCTCCAACACCGTTCCCAATGCAGCGGTTGCATCAAAATAGCGTTGGAACTGTTTCGCGAGTGGCTTGAACACCTCGGTAACGAGCACAATTAAATGTCCACGTGTGCGATGATCCTTAATTATTGGCAACATGTCACTCTGAATGCCTACAGGCACGACGACATCGAAGAAGTCAGCGACGATGCGGTCGACATCAGCGGTCTTCCATCCTTTGAATAACGAAAATCCTAAACGCATCATTTGTCGATGCGGCAAGATGCGGAATTTTTCGAGCAACAGCCAGTAGAAAATTTTGAACGCAACACGACGTCGAATCAACTTATGACGAAACAAGTATTTCACAAAATCCTGCTGTGAATAGCCGTTGTAAATAGTTCGGTCAATATCGATAAAGACCGCAGTGGGACGAGAGGCGCGGTTGTAGTAGTCAGGCAAATACCGTACAGGAAGAATGTCGACAATAGCGCGCTCAATTTCGCCGGAGAATTGTTTGGCGGCCGTGCGAAACGGCAACGCAGGTGAGATCGCCGGAGGTTCGAGCAGATCACCAAAGCGTACAACAATTTTACCAGGCCGTTGGTGTTTCTCGTCGATGTGCACACGATCCGCTCCCACCAGAGTCATTGTTTGCACCGGGCGTTTTGCGCGCAACGCAATGCGTGCAGCACCGGTATGAATGTAGTGGAGTGTTTTCGTTCGTTCCACATGTCCCTCAGGGAAAATGAGAATGTGATGTCCGGCATGGAGTTGCTGAATCAGCGTTTCAATTGCAGCACGTTTTGAACGCGCGTCTGGGTACAAGAACGCATCGTATTGATCACGTGAAACATCAACTGCTCCCGCCTTCTTCATCCACACGGATAATGGAAACGGGAAGCTATGATATGGAGCAATAAGCGAAATGAGATTTGGCCCTAAAATGGAAAAACAGAGGAAGCCATCGAGCATCGAGGGGTGATTCGATACAAAAATCACCGATCGATCATGCTGTGGCACAGGAGATCGCAGTTCAAGACGAAGCCGAGCAATGCGCAGAAGGATTTTCGCGTTCCAGTGTGATACCAGTCGCCACAGGTGATCGCGATTTTCAGCTAAAACAAAACGCTCGGCAATAAGCATGAACGGTAGTTCAACCAAACCGAGCGCGAGAAATGCGAGTTTGACCCAAATACCAAAGAGAAATTGAATTCTCGAAGAATCCCAGAGCATTGTGGTTGTGTTTTTGTTTTTTTCATTATATCAAATTCCGGAGAATAAATCAAGTAATTCGTCATGTTGAATTGACGATATACACAATGGTAATTAGGATAATGTAGCAACACCATCAGAAGGGGTATGTCATGTTCGAAGACCTGTGGCAGGACGTCGATGCACTCAGGAACATTGGCTTGTTGCGGATCGGCTGCGAGATGCTGGGTGTTCCTGGAACCATCGTCACACACGCCCTGCCTCGCCGGCTGCAGGGTGTCGATCTGCAGGGTCAGATGATGACCCTGGCAGAGTACAAAGCGGTTCAAGATGCCGTCACGAGCGCCGCTGGTCACCCGTACCACCTCGTTGAGGTGGGGCACTGCGGAGCCGGCATGTCGTTCGGGGCAGAGGCGCTGAAGAAGTTCCTGGCGACCAAGGTGCCGATCCTCAACCGGCTCACGTCGCCGTGGAATGCGTACGCCGAGTTGCCCGAAGGGGCACTGCTGTGGAACGACAACAAGCTGTGGTGGACCGAAAAACCCACTGACAGCAGCGCGTTCCTCTTCTGTGTCTACGCGCCGGGACGGTTCGGTACGCCGCGTAGCTCGATGGACGATCGGCGCTCGCTCTACTTCCTGATCCGCGGCATGAACGAGGCGTTCCCTGCGCAGTGGCCGAGCCAGTCCGGAATGTCAGAGGTGCACCACCGCATGGTGCAACTCGACATCACGGCGTTCCTGGGGCTGGAACTGGGCAACCACAACTTCGCAATCAGCGGAGGGAAACTGCACGTCAACGGCGTTGCCTGTGGCGAGCTCGTCTGGCTCATCCCAGACGAAGACGGGAAGTACCGAGGCGTGTGCGTGCACCAGCAAACCAGCCCGGCCATTCCCGGCATGCGGATCACGCGTGATATCCATACGGCGTGCAAGCGCTGCAGGGACATCACGCACCCCATCGCCTTCTCGGGCGATGTGTTCCAGATCGGAGAGGAGTTCCCACACACGTTGGTGGAAGTAAACTGGCAGAGATGCTTCGCCGATCAACTCCAGCGCATCTTCCCGGTCCGTTCGCGTGACTTTCGGCACCGGCTGCTGGCCGAGCACCAACTGGACGCAATCCAGAAACGTGCGGTCACGGCCGAGCACATGGCACAGCTGGCGAAGGCCACGCTGGCGCACAACTTCCCGAACGAGCTGACGGCACTGGAAGTGCTAGAAGGTCGCTTCGGAAAGGATGGTGTTCGTGTTCAGCGCGACATCGTGCTGGAGGCGGACATCGTCGGGTCAGTGCACGCTGGTGCCAGTCAGCAGGCAGAGAAGTGGGCCACCCAGAAGCAGTCGTTCCTCGACGCCGCCGCAGAAATCGCCGGTCAACACGGGCTGTGGCTGTACAAGCGTATCGGAGATGCGCTCCTCGTGATCGGCACGGATGGCTTCGGTGACGTTTCCGGCTGCGGCAACGTCCAAAAAGGCCTCCGCGGCATGATGACCGAGATGCTGGAGTTCTCAGTCCAGCTGCATTACCTCGCGGAGGAGATGCTCAGCGTACAGCTGCGGATCGGCATCGCGGTGGGCGACGAGGTGTGGAACGTATACGCTGACCGGTCCAAGATCGATGCCACGGGAGACCCCTGTGTGCAGTCAACGGATCTGGAAGGGGCGGCGGTTGCAGGTGCGACGTTCGTGACCGAGGCGGCGTACCAGTTGGCGGACCACAGTCGCCACCTGTTCATCGATCTGGGAGACATTCAAACCAAGAAGCGTGGCCGCATGCACGTCTACCAGCTGAGGGAGTCCACGGTGCACGTCGTGGATTTCGGGAATCGACTGGGGCGTCGGAGGGAGTAAGGGAGGAGCGACACCGAATGCTAGAGACAATTCACCAAAATACTCGGGACAACAATTCCGAGAATTCTGATGAACAGTCTAGGGCGCAGGTGTTCTTTTTTTTGGAAATGTGATGAGGCGTGGAGCTTTTTTGAGGCGTGGACCGGAGTCGAACCGGCATGAGCCGCTCTGCAGGCGGCTGCATAACCGTTTTGCTACCACGCCGTAGATGCATCACGGAATGAAATGCCGTAGGATCGTAGCAGATTGACGCGGATTGTTCAAGATGGTATGCAAGAACGTGGAGTAGCAAAGTTTCGATTGAGATGTCACCACACACACTACAACAGTTCCTCGTGCAACACGGTCAGCCGACCTACCGTGTACAGCAAGCCATTGATGCCGTCTGTCAGCGTGGTGTCTCTTCGTATGGTGATGTGAATGGTTGGCCGAAGGCGTTGCGTGACGCTGCTCGCGCCTTGCCGGTGTTGACATGTGAGCCGAAAACGGTGCTGGCGTCGTCGCAGAAAAATGCTTACAAAGCTGCGTTGAAACTTGCAGACGGAAATATGGTGGAATCGGTGTTGATGTCGCCAAAACCAGGCTTGTGGACTTCGTGTATCTCAAGTCAGGTCGGCTGCGCGATGGGGTGCACCTTTTGTGCAACTGGGCGGCTAGGTCTGATGCGCAATCTCACTGCAGAAGAAATCACCGATCAAGTGTTGTTTTGGAAACAGTACATGAAGCAGCATGCTATTGACGGCACGGTGAATAATATTGTCTACATGGGCATGGGCGAGCCGCTCGCCAACTGGGTTGAAGTCGACAAAAGTTTGCAGGTATTGACTGACCCGAAGGTGTTCGGCTACGGTGATCGGCATATTTCCATTTCGACCTCTGGAATCGCACACGGCATTCCGCGGTTGGCAAAAAGGTGGCCGCAAGTGAACTTGGCGCTCTCACTGCATGCGGCTAACGACCACGATCGCAGCGCGATGATGCCAGTGAATAAAATGTTCCCGTTGCAGAAATTACAAAAAGCGTTGCAAGACTATTTTCGCATCACCAATCGTAAAGTGTTCTTAGAATACATTTTGTTAAACGGAAAAAATGACACGCCGCGTCACGCAAAAGAACTCATCACGTTTGTGAAGGCATTTGACAAACCGCATCTCTTGCATGTGAATTTGATTGTGTACAATAAAACCAAATCGCATTTTGAAGAAACGCCGCGCGAGCAGGCACGTCGGTTCGCCGAGATGTTGAAGAGGGCAGGCATTCATGCCACGATCCGAAAAAATCTCGGCCGTGACATTGCTGGTGCATGCGGGCAACTGGCTGGCGAGAAATAGCAGATGTGACCATGCACCGTAGGTTCATCACTATCGCAATTGTTCTGACCACCGTGCTGGGAGCATTGCCCGTGGCGCTCCTTTGGTTCATCACGCCCACGGAGATGGTCTTCACTGGCGTCAGTCCGTTTTCGTGGGATGATTTTCCTGCATACTTTTCAGCGATTCAGCAGGCAATCGATGGACGTTGGTTGTTGTTTAATATGTTGACACCCGAACCACATGCGGGAATTTTCAATCCGCTGTGGGTGGGCATTGGATTGTCCGCACGCCTGTTCCATCTTGAACCGTGGATGGCGTTTCACTTCGCTCGTGTGTTACTGACGCCACTATTGCTGTTGGTGCTCTGGTGGGTCGTGCGTGTGTTGCTGCCGAGCAACGCACACCGTGTCGGATGGGTGTTTGTGGTATTTGGATCTGGAGTCGGCTACTTGCTGGAAGTCATTTTTCGATTTGTGGACACTCGCTCTCTCGATTTATGGGTGCCAGAAGCGTACGTATGGATGTCGATTCTCCAGTCGCCGCATTTTGTTGCAGCGCAGTTGGGATTTGCTCTCACGTTGGGAGTGTGGTTTTTTGCATTGCATCGCGTAACAGAACGGCGATATCTGTTCGTTGCGATGAGTGGCATCGTCGCTACAGTCCTGTTTTCGTTTCACCCGTTTCATGCGGTTTCGCTTGGAGGAATCATTCTGGTGCACAGTGTTGTGTATGCCGTCATGCACAAACAAGAAACCGGACGCGCGATCCGCTTCGCAGGATTGTGGTTGCTCTGCGCAGCGCCAGGATTTGCCTATCAGGCAATCGCGCAACTGAGCGATCCCGTACACATGCAGCGCGCAGCACAACTCGTCATGCAGATGCCAGCTGCTGGAGCCTATTTCTATGGCTATGGTGCGATGGTGTTACTCGCTCTGCCAGGAGTCTATGCGTTGTGGCGATCGGGAAAGCGGGATGTTGCTGCGTTTCTTCTGACGTGGTGCGTGGTTCAGAGTGTTGCGGTGTACTCACCAATTCCATTCAGCCGCCGCTTGACTACTGGGCTTTTCATTGGGCTTGGCCTTCTTGCCGCAGTCGGGTGGGTCGAGTGTATGCAGTTACTCAAAGTGAATCTCCGTCAGGCGTTTGTGTGGTCCGGCGCATCTGTCTTGGTCCTCTTTGCCACTACATTTTTCTCTTCCGTGTGCGTGTGGTTGGTGATGGCGAACGCCTTTCGTGTCTTACCAACGGAGTTGTATATCCCGCGCACTGCCGTCGCCGCATTTGAATGGATTGATGAGCATGCGGGCACTGACGATGTCGTGCTTGCCCACGGTCAGTGGGGCGTGTTTGTTCCCGTGTATGCACGCCGCGTAACGTACAACGCTCACTGGGGCGAGACCAACCACTTTCCAAAAAAGGAAGCGGAGGTACAACTCATTTTTTCCTCAGGTGATGTTCAGGCGCAGGCGGTCCAGGAGCAGATTGTGGCGACCGGTGCTGACTGGGTGTTTGTTGCCGCGGACGAGTCGATTGTGGAAGTTCCTGTATTGGAGCACGCCTATTCCCAGGAAGAGTTTGATGTGTATCGCGTGCACTAGCCAGTAAGATTTTTTCTGTTTATAGTGATGGCACGTATGAAAAGAAGAACTCCAGATCGTCGATCATCACATGCACCTGAACGCAACCTACAGCGCACGGTATTTCAATACTTTCAGGGACTCGAGGATACAGTCAGGATTCCAGAAACTATCTCAGCACTGGCGACTGTTCTCGATCCGTACGAAGCGCACGCTGCAGAGATCGAAATGCGTCATGACCGTAGAGAGATGGTAGAATTTTTGGATACGATGCAAATGGCTGGTGCATTCGATGATCGTTTCTTAGCAAATGTGCAGAGAGGGGCAGGAGTAATGGCCGAAAGATTTAGCAGTAGAAATGCTGCGTTGATGCGGAAAGCAGAGAACCGGCAACAGGACCCGCATTTTGCGGGTAAACATGTTGGACGTGCCGTCGAAAAGCACCAACGCGTTGTCGGTGAATCGCAGAATGAATTACTGCGTCGTATACAGGC
>SBBP01000119.1 GCA_005239655.1 Candidatus Microgenomatus auricola
CGTGAAGATATCATTGCTCATTTTGAGCAGACAGGCCTGGGCCGACGCGCAGTCAATTATAAAATTCGCGATTGGTTGATTTCGCGGCAGCGGTATTGGGGTGCGCCAATTCCAATCGTCTACGATCCCGCAGGCAATCCGCACCCGGTGAAAGAGGAACATTTGCCGTTGTTGCTGCCAACGGATGTGGACTACTTACCAAAAGGAACATCGCCCATCGGAAGTTCACAAGAATACGCAGAACGTGCAGAACAACTCTATGGAAAGGGATGGCATTTTGAAGTGGATACCATGGATACCTTCGTCTGTTCGTCATGGTACTACTTACGTTACTGCGATCCGCACAACGAAAAAGCATTCGCGTCCAAAGAACTGCTCAAACAGTGGTTGCCAGTCGATCTGTACGTCGGCGGCGCAGAACACGCCGTGCTGCATCTCCTCTACGCACGTTTTTTTCACAAAGCGTTGCAGGATTTTGGCGAGATTCCAAAAGAAGTCGGCCCTGAACCGTTTCACGCACTGCGCAACCAAGGCATGATCCTGGGCGAAGACCACCAAAAGATGAGTAAGTCGCGTGGCAACGTGATCAATCCCGACGACATTGTGAATCAGTACGGCGCCGACACCCTTCGCCTGTACGAAATGTTTTTGGGTCCATTTGAAGATGTGAAGCCGTGGAGCACGGAGAGTATTAAGGGAGTGAAGAAATTTTTAGACCGTGTACGGACTGCGGTGGTTGCAGCAGAGAATGACATTGCGACAGGCAAACGCACACTCGCAAACGGGACATCGCGTCTCATTCATAAAACCGTGAAAAAAGTCACCGAGGATATCGAAGGTTTCCACTTTAACACGGCGATCAGTGCACTGATGATCTATTTCAACGAGAAAGACTTCATGAGCGGCAACACTGTCGACAGAGAAGCGTTGAAAAAATCGGTGTTGTTGCTCGCGCCGTTTGCTCCGTTTCTGTGCGAAGAGTTGTGGGAAATCATGGGAGAAACAGAACAACTTGCCACTGCACCGTGGCCAACATATGACGCGGCACACATACACGACGAAATTGTTACGATTGCTGTGCAAGTGAATGGCAAAACACGCGGAACTGTTTCGGTGCCTGCTGATGCAACGCAAGACGACGTCCAAACAGTCGCCAACGCTGATGCAAAAATCTCCAAGCACATCGGCGGAAGAACAATCACGAAGGCGATTTTCGTGCCCGGAAGAATTCTTAACCTGATCGTCAAATAGTATGTGGGGGGCGGATCCCCACAGCGTGCAGAAGGCTGTTAACGTGTTACAAAATGGCGGGATCGTCGTGTTCCCAACGGACACGGCATATGGTTTGGGATGCGATTTCGAAAATGAGAATGCCATTCAGCGTATTCTCGCAGTCAAAGGACGCACAGATACACGCTTTACCGTTATTGCGGGATCACGAGAACAGGTGCTGCATTTTTTTACGCTGAACGAAACGGCACGACAGCTTGCACAGCAGTATTGGCCAGGGCCGTTGTCGATTGTCGTTAACGACCACGCTGCTGTGCGCGTACCTGACAATGACATTGCGATCGCACTCGTAAACGCCTACGGACGGCCACTCATTGCCACGAGCGCGAACATCAGCAAACGACCGCCGCACTACACACTTGCCGGCGCACAGCGTGAATTGGGCAAACAGAATGTGGACCTCTGGATCGACGGGGGAGATTTGCCCGAACGTCCAGCATCAACAATCGTGGACACACAAGGCGACACGGTGAAGGTGATTCGCCACGGTGCGATCACTCTGCCTCAATAGAAAAAAACAGACGACATGAAATCATCCGAGATACAATTCCTCCTCAAACAGTACCGCATCTCGCCACGGTACGCACAAGGACAGAACTTCCTCCTCGACGAGACCGTCGTGCACGATGCGGTGGCCGCGGCAGAAATCACCGCAGAGGATACGGTGCTTGAAATTGGTCCAGGTTTCGGTGTGCTGACCACAGCACTTGCAGAAGCCGCAGCGCGCGTCATTGCCGTGGAGCAGGATAGGGAAATCATGAAGGCACTACACGCCCTGCAAAAGCACTACGCGAATCTCACGGTCGTGAACGAAGACATCCGCACGGCCAACCTTTCCGCACTCGGACTGCATGATCGCAACTACAAGCTGGTTTCCAACCTTCCCTACAGCATCAGTTCCTGGGTCTTAAGACAGTTTACGGAATACCCACCCACTCCAACGGTGATGGTGGTGATGCTTCAACAAGAAGTGGCCGAGCGTGTGGTTGCCACGCCCGGCGACATGTCGATTCTTGCCAATGCTGTGCAACTCTACGCCGATGCAGAGATCATTCGAACCGTCAGCAAGCAGAATTTTTACCCCATTCCAACAGTGGAGAGCGCACTTCTCAAAATCACACAACGAGCGAAGCCCCGCTCTGCAGAACCCGAAGCGCTCATGTCGCTCATCAAAATCGGATTTTCATCGAAACGCAAGCAACTGCACAACAATCTGCAATCCGGATTGCAACTGCGCTCTGCCGAAGCCCGTGCTGTACTTGAAGATATCGGTCTTGGTGCCAACATCCGTTCACAGGAGCTTGGAATAGCAGATTGGGAAGCGCTGCGCATTGCTCTCAATCGCAAAGTGTGACATACACACACGTTTGGACTGCACACAGTTTGACTTCGCGAAAAATAAGTGCTATAATTTTGCTTGTATTCTCACAGGTTTTCTTCGTAATGAACCTGAATGCACACAAAATTGATCGACTATCATTCTGGGCTGTTATTGGCATCGGTTTTTTTATTATGATCAGCGGAGTCGCACAAATTCGATCTGGTCTTTTTTCGCATGACCGTGTTGCAAACGCCATCCGCGAAAAACTGAGCGCTTTACAGGAGCAGGGCGCAGATCGTTACCTCTCCAACACCTCAGAAGGAGAAAATTTATCCGCACTGCAAGAAAAAGATACCGACGGTGATTCGCTCAGCGACTTTGAAGAACTCTACGTGCATGCGACCAGTCCGTACTTAGCTGATTCCGATTCGGACACCGTCACCGATCAAGAAGAACTGGCTGCAGGAACCAATCCAAACTGTCCAGAAGGCCAGGCGTGTTATGCGCAAGAGAGCAGCAGCGCGACAACAGCGACCGCAGCTGAACAGGCGTTTGCCGATCTCAACCCTGCCCAATTGGGTATTGATTCCAGCACCGGAGAAATCGATCCTGAAGAGTTGCGCAAAAAATTGTTGGAATACGGAGTGCCAAAAGATGTGCTCGATCAAACCGATGACGCCACGCTCTTACAACTCTTCAAAGAGGCGATCTCGGGCGGTTCGGTGCAAGGCACAAATCCATTGTCTGCGATCGAACAACAAGCCGAAGCGGTTCGCCAACTCTCCCTCGACGAAAAAAAGCAGTTGCTGGTGCAGTCTGGTTTGGATTCCGCAACCATCAACGGTTTAGATGAAGAGACGATCAATGAACTGTTTGAGCAAGCCATAGCGCAGGCGGTTAAAGAAGTCACGGAGCAGGGCGAGGCCAACACCAACACCAATTCGAATAGCAACACGAACAGCAATTAAATAACCACTGAAGCGCTATGCAGCAGAAGCGACAACAGACAGGAATGAGTGCACGCCTTCGGCAGTGGGGTGCTTCGCTCTTCATTGTGTTGTCGTTACTGTCACCTGCAGTGTTCACTGGTGTTGCAACGACAGTTGTGGGGTTAGCAACGCCGCAAGCCGCCTCCGCACAATTGCTTTGCGTCAACTGTTCCACCTTTATTCAAGATGCCCTTACCTGGTTAAAAGATTTTATTGTCGAAGGGTTGATCGGCGCCGCAAAAGTGGGTATCAAAAATGCCCTCCGTTCATTTTTGGAAAAAATTGCCTACGACACGGCGGTGTGGCTGGGGTCTGGTGACGAAAATCAAAAACCGTTGTTGTTCACGAAAGATGCCGGAACATACTTAGCCGAAGCGGGCGATGCCGCGGCCGGTGAGTTTTTGAATACCCTAGCTTCTGAAAATGGCTACCTGAATTTCAACTTGTGTAATTTACCGTCGCTGGCTTCATTACAACTTCAACTCATTTTACCGCGGTTACTCGCAAAGGAACCGTATGAACCGCAATGTGCACTTTCAGAAATAAAGCAAAGCGTATCAGATTACGCCACAAACATTGCCGAACAAGCACAGGCATTCATGGATGACCCGAGATCGTTAGTGAATATGACCGTCAGTTTGGACACCGGTGAAAACGCCATGTCCTCACTGCTTGCCGCTGCCGATGAGGCCATTGGCGCGGAAACAGCAGCAGAACGTGCGGCAACCATCGAACGCCAAAAGTCGGATTTTAAGGATCAAAAGGCAGACATCTCCGGTTACATTCAAACACCTGCGGGAGTTGTCGAAGCCCAGACACAGGCAACGATTAACCAATCCACTCAAGGCGAACTCGTCCAGCAGGATAATATTCTGGCCGATGCGTTATCCGTGTTTATGAATACGCTGGCATCCAAGTTGTTGGAACGCGCCACAAACGGAATTCTTTCTTTCTTTACAGAAACCGATATTTCTGAATCCGTTGCCGGCGGCAGCTCAACAACCGGGAGTAGTGCGGGTATTAAAGGTGCACAAGAACAATTCGCCAGTTTCCGCACCCCATCATTCACCACTGGTGGGACCATCGACATTCTCACACAGTTTGCAACCTGCCCTGACGAGGGTGCGGATGTCGTCAACTGTGTGTTGGATGAAAGTTTCCGATTAGCGATTGAAGAAGGGTTATCGGTGCAGGAGGCCATTGACCAAGGCATTCTCGCTGGCACGACCGCATTCGGACGCGCAGTAACCGGTGAGCAAATTACCGACCCCACACAAGGGATTTCAGTGCGCAACATCAAAATTCTCAACCAGTACAGCGTTGTCCCTGTCGGTTGGGTGCTCGCAGCGCAATACAATGAAGATTTCGACGGTACGGCGCTGTCACTACAAACGGTCATCGATGCCTACGACGATTGTGATTCATCGAACTACTCACCGTATTGTGGACTGGTTGACCCATTCTGGACACTCAAAGCGCCTGACGTCTTCTGCAAAGTACAAGGGTATGGCGAAAACATTGCATCAAGCGAATTTATTGATGACGACGGCAGTGAGTACACGCCGGATATACAGTACGTGGGGCGCCTCACCAGCTGCTTGGATTTCCAAAGTTGTTTGTCTGAAAATGACTCGGGAGTCTGCGAAGCCTACGGCTACTGCACACAACAGAAACGCATTTATCGCTTTGAAGGTGATTCCTGTCCGTCGTATGACGCTTCCTGTGAACTCTTCACGGACGAGGACGACGAAGAGTTAGCGTACCTGAAAAACACCCTGAACTATAACGACTGTACAACCGACAACGCGGGGTGCCAGTGGTACTGCACAGAATATAATGAAGTGGATGATGCATTCCGCTGCGCAGATCAGGGAGTGCTGTATGCCGAATGTTCGACGAGTGGAGGGTGTTCTTGTACGTACACAGAGGATACAAATGGAGATGGTACAGTCGATGTGTCCGAAACCTGTACCGTGCTTGATGGAGGATTCTATTGCACGACCGATTCCGCATACACCTGCACACTGGGAACGCAAGTCGATGCCACGAGCGGCATCGACTCTGCCATCGACTTTGATGACGACGTCGAAGAGTGCGAGGAAGACAGCGCGGGTTGTTCAGAATTTGTTCAGGTGTATGGTGGCGCCAACCTGCTGATGAACCCAAGCTTTGAGC
>SBBP01000002.1 GCA_005239655.1 Candidatus Microgenomatus auricola
CGATCACCACGTTTCGTTCGCTCGAGAACGGCCAAGAAGCAACCGTCGAAGGCGTTGTCACGGTGTTACCCGGAGTGTTCGGCTCACAGTACTTCTATATTCAAGACGATGACGCCGGTGTGCAAGTCTACTCCTATAGTAAAGCCTTTCCAGAATTGAGTATTGGGGATCGCGTGCGTGTCACCGGTGAAAAATCATCGTCACGCAGTGAGACGCGTATCAAAACAGCAGAAGAAGCAGATATCGAAATCATTGGCCACGACGAACTGGTGACGCCCATCGAAGTGAGTGCGTTCGCAGAAGAACAGGAAGGCATGCTTGTGCTGGTGGAAGGCGAGGTGGTTGAACGTTCGTCAACCGAGGCCATACTCAACGAGAGCATTGAAGTGGTCATCAAATCCGGAACAGGAATTGAGAGCAGCAGTGTCTTTATCGTTGGCACAACCGTTGCCGTTGTCGGCATCGTGAGCCAGTCAGACGAGTCGTATCGTGTGCTGCCGCGCGATACAGATGATGTCAATACTATCGATGCCGATGACAGCGCGTGGATTCAGCCTGCACAGGCCGCCTCAGGCAGAACGCTCAAAACCACAGACGGGGGAGAACGAGAAACCTCTCGAAAAAATATCTTCCTTGTGTTTTTCGCGCTGGCCGTTGCAGGAATCATTCTTGGCGCGCGCCACAGACTCT
Organism: Candidatus Microgenomatus auricola; assembly: GCA_005239655.1. Lineage (GTDB taxonomy): Bacteria > Patescibacteriota > Patescibacteriia > UBA9570 > XYC2-FULL-38-9 > Microgenomatus_B > Microgenomatus_B auricola_A. The sequence goes on from SBBP01000002.1 coordinate 691, forward strand.
GGCGCAAGCACGCGCAGACTACACATCCTTCAACACCTGTATTGGATCAATCTTCGAAGCACGGCGAATCGGAATCGCAGAAGCCAACACTCCCAACACAATCAGAGCAGCATACACCGCAATGATGTACAACGGCACGACATGCACAAAAAGAAACGCCGGCTCAGAGACACTTGCGGATACGCCAGCATTCATCATTTGGTAGAACAAATCCTCTCCCCATTTGAGTGATGCAATGCCGTCGAGCATGACCGCGATGAAGACACCAATCACAAACCCGCCCGTGACGAGCAGCCATGCGTATGCAAAATAGATCTTCTTCACATCACGCTTTTGTGCACCAACGGCGCGGAACACGCCAATCTCCTTTTGGCTGTCAGAAATAATCTTCCCAAGCGTGGTCATGAGAAAAAATGAAGAGACAACAAGGAAGAACCCTCCAACGCCGAGGCCGGCACTGCGAAAAAACCGCACCAGATCCTCAAGCATTTCAAAACGGCTCGGAATCTGCTGAACATATGATCCCAGACCAGCCACTGGATCATTATCAATGGTGTTGTGTCGTCTATCGACAAAACGGTCACGTTCTTCTCGTGATGCAAACTCCGAAACCATTCGCCATTCGCTCGGTTCGGCAAACAACGCCGCAATAGTAGTATTCTGCTCCAAAGCCCAATTGGGGAATATCAACGAATACGAATCATAGAGTGGACTACTATAAAAACCATCGGCGGCAAATCCCACCACAACGACTTCGATAGTCGTTTTTGTGGGAAGAATCGTTTCTGTTTGTGCCTCTTCTGAAGGCTCGACATTTTCCGCTCCCCCGAAAAACACTCCGTAACTGTACCCAGCACTCTCACTGAGTGTGACAGTGAATGTTTGGCCGATGAGTTTTTCTGCGTTGACTTGAAACTTCTCATACAACTCCTTCTGTGTCACGTCAAACGGGACAGTGTACGCATCGGCCTGCGTGGCACTCTTGGGGATAATGACAGGAATTTTTCCGTCCACAAGAGCATCAAAGTGATAGTCGGCGTACACAAAATCCTGTACAAACATCGGCTCGGCCACCGCTGCGCTCCATCCAACAGTTGCAAGCTTTTTTTCGAACTCATCCGTCGTGCCATCACGTTGAATTCCAAAACCATACGTACTCGCGGCCACCAGACGGTGCAGATACGCTACCTGCACACCATCCGCAGAGTATTTCTCAAGATATTTTTCGGGGCTGTCGGCTTCTTCAGAAGGTGTCGTGCTGTCCACGCCTTCAAAAAACCCCATCTTCACGACACCAGCCTCAATTGACTGAATCTGTTTGTTCGTTGGAAACGTTTCCAATGCGAAGTGACGATCACCTAAGGAGTCGACAAACGCTTTCTTCCCCACATCCAACACACCCGCAACACCAAACAAAAATACGAGAATGATGATGATGCCGAGAGAAATCGTAAATGCCGCGAAGGCGTTGCGGAGTTTCCGCGTTTTGAACTTGGTGAGTGCGATCGCGAACGCGTCATTCAATTTCATCATAGGTGTGAAACAATATCACCGTCAGATAAGGTGACCACCCGATGTGCGTGCTGTGCAACCGCAGTATCGTGCGTCACGATCACAATCGTCGTATTGTGTTCTTGGTTAATGCGCTCAAGCAACTGAATGATCTCGTTCCCGGTTGCCGTATCTAAGTTGCCTGTCGGCTCGTCCGCAAGTAAAATTTTTGGCTGATTCACGAGTGCACGAGCAATCGCGACACGCTGCATCTGACCACCGCTTAACTGGTGTGGCAAATGCTGGATGCGATCCGTCAAACCAACAGCTTCAATTGCTGCACGTGCCGCTTCACTGCGTTTTGTTTTTTCCTCGCCACGAAACATCAATGGAATTTCGACATTCTGCTGCACGTTCAGATACGGCTGAAGATAAAAAAACTGAAACACAAAACCCACTGTCGAGTTACGGTACGTCGAACGTTGTTGATCATTCATAGTGTTGAGCGCCACGCCATGCACCTGCACTTCTCCAGACGTTGGCGTATCCAAACCACCAATCAAGTGCATGAGCGTGCTCTTCCCGCCACCGCTCGGACCAATGCACGCGACAATTTCACCTGCATGCACTTGCAAATTCACGCCACGCAATGCCTTCACCGGCTCACTCTTTTTATGGAGACGATGCTCCTTCACGACATTCCGAATATCAATCACCACGTCGCCGCTGGGCGTTCGTGGTGCAGGCGACGAAACCGACGGATGCGAAAGCGCGCCACGCACATCAGCAAGCAGTGCGTCAACATTCTGTTCATAGTCGCGCTCACACACTCGACGCAGTTGCTCCTGCAATTCTATGGGTAATTTCATACAATGGACTCTGTACTGTAGGCGGATCCTAGCATATCTCGAACCGCCGTCAACTGGTCCATACACAGCTATGAGAAGAAAAAAAGACAGCGTTCCAGTAACCTGTTCATGCGGCCTCGGCAGTCACCTCCGCCAGCAGTTCCCGTCGAAGCTCGACGATGCTGTGCCACTTCCACTTGCGGTCAGGCTGCATGATGCGCTGGATGAACCGGCAAATCAGTCCCACTGTTGGCAGTTCTCCGAAGAGTCGCCGCCAATGGATGAACAGATCCCCATCCATCCAGTCGATCCGTACGGGAACGCTGGCGACCGGGCGCCAGTCGAATGTGTCGGTCGTGTACACCTCTTGACCGCCCAGGCGCTTGATGCGCCTCTCTGTCCGGCCAACGCACGAAACTGCGATGTGGGCCACGTCCTCGATCGTACGACGACCATCGTGAGGACCTTTGCCGCACACTTTGGCCACGGCCTTCATTGCCTCCACCGGAGTCGCCACGTAGAACAGGCGATGCCAGCTTTCGTGAAAGCACTTGTCCAGCGACACGGTCTTCCCACGCCGCCCCTTCCAGCGACAACGAGGAATGATGTGGTGTGTGTTGTTTCTGGGCTCACTCATTACACCCTCCTCATCTACAATCATACCTGATAAAATGCACGCATGCCAAAACCGAAGCAGAAACTCCTGATTATCGACGCTCATGCGTTGATTCACCGTGCGTTCCACGCCCTTCCACCACTGTCAACGAGCACAGGACAGCCCATCAACGCCGTCTACGGTTTTTTGTTGATTCTGTTACGTGCACTGAAAGACATCAAACCGGCCTACGTCGCCGTTGCCTTTGACAGTAAGGGAAAAACCGTTCGCCACACCACATTCCCCGCGTACAAAGCCACCCGTGCACCGACAGCACCAGAACTCATTTCACAATTTCCCATTGTACGCGAGTGCGTCGAAGCGTTCGGCTTTCCATCGTACTCCGTTACCGGGTATGAAGCAGACGACCTCATCGGAACCGTCTGTGAACAGCTGGAGGAGGACCCAAACCTGGAAACCGTGATTCTCACTGGCGACTTTGATTTAGTACAACTCGTGGACCACAACACAAAAGTGCTCAAAATCCAGCAAGGCGTGAAAGACCTGTTCACCTACGACGAAGAATCCGTGCAGCACAAACACGGTCTCACGCCAAAACAAATCATCGACTACAAAGGTTTGCGTGGCGATGCGTCAGACAACATTCCTGGTGTGCGCGGCATCGGAGAAAAAGGGGCTACCGAACTCATTCAAAAATACGGAACGATAGAAAACATCTACACACACCTCGAGGAAATCCAGGGTCGTTCACGCAAAGCATTAGAGGGTCACGAAGACGACGCAAAACTCTCCAAGGCACTCGCGACGATTTTAAACGATGCACCGATCACATTCCGATTGGAAGATGCCGCCGTGAACACATACGATACAGACAAAATCACCGCGCTGTTTCGTCGGTATTCATTCGCATCACTGTTAAACCAACTGGCGTCTCTGCCAGGAGCACAGAAAACGTCAGCCGTCCCACAACGCGAGACCGCATCCGCAGACGTATGGCTGTCCGCCGCAGAACAACCACAACGCAAACACGATCCAAAATTCAAATACCAACTCGTAAATACCGCGGCCGGTATCCGGGACCTCACAAGCGACTTACTCAAACAGTCTGTCTTTGCACTGGATACGGAAACGACTGGCCTGAATCCGTTCTCTGATCGCATTGTCGGATTGAGTGTGTCATGGAAAGAAAACGA
>SBBP01000052.1 GCA_005239655.1 Candidatus Microgenomatus auricola
GGCTGGACCTGGTTCACATTCGCAACAACTTGATTGACTTCATTGCCGCGCAAACGACGAAACACGGCTGGTCCATAGACCACACCCAGAACAACAAGCGTCATCACGGCGGTGGCGATGAGAGCGATGAACCGCCCGCGTCCTAAGCGTCCGTCGTGCGGTGCACTCGTGTGTATGGGCCGGAGTGGCGGCTGGGCGGGTAATGGCTGGGCGTGCTGTACTGGTGCTGCAGGGGTTGGGGGTACCCAACTCGGTCTCCGTGTTGTGCTGCTCGTTGGCTCCGGAAGGGTATCGGCAAACACGTCCTCAACTACCGGTCTTGGAGGCGGCGGCGTTGGTCGTTGTGGGGACGATGGCTGAGGGTAGGAATCCATATTGGGTACGGTTATTGCCAAACACCACCGGGGTCTGTTGCACTGGAGAGACTGTAGTTAAAGCACGCGCACTCTGAATTGGCTGTACCACTGCACGGGTCCAGTGTGCTTGTGGAGTTGATGTAATCTTCTGTGTCACTGCTGTCATATTCCAGATGGGCGTAGAGCGATGCGTTATCCGTGCTCGTCGCATCGACAGACCACAGATAGATATGTGAGTTCTCTGGACAGTAGAATTGACTGTTGACCGAATCCCAACAGGTTCCATCTTCGTCGTAATATTCATTGTTATCCGGATCGTATTCGCATTCGCCAACCGTCGTATCACTGCCAGTGTAATCCCACGGCGTGTCACCAGCATTCCATGGGTCGTCTTCTTCTGCAGCATAGAAAAAGTTATACGGATCCTCAGGCAATGTTTGACCAAGCAAATTCCCCAGTGCGCCTTGCCACGAACTCCAGACGCTGTTTGTCAACTCTTCAATGTATGACCCAAACTCGTCGCTTTGTGGGTAGGGATACTCTTCATTGGTCGCATAATAGTCATTTGCCAAGCTGACAATGGTGCCAATGTCCGCAATCCGTTTTGTATCGCGCACTAATCGGTCCTTCTCCGACCCCTCACATTCCGCGTAGCTTAAGTTCCAATTGAACCGAATGTATTCAACGATTTGGTCGGCAATCTCTAAGAGTGTCTCCTCGTCATTAAAGGTGATGAGGTAAATATTATTATAGAGTTCATCGAGTGAGTCAGAATCACTCCCATCATCGTCGATGTTGCTTGCGGAGACGTAATACGTGAGACCATCTCGAACAGCCTGATATCCATCAATGGTCGTTTCGTCGGCACCGGAACCGTCAGGCACATTCTGTGTATACCATTCGGATGGTGTGAGGTGGTCAGTATTTTCGTAGACACGAATGCTAAACACTTGGTCCTCATCATCAGGATTCAAGAAAAGGTATTGGAGGAACCAGTCGTCGGTTGTCGTGCCTTCGCTCACCACAGGCGGATTGAGTGTGGGGAGAGTGTCATCGTCGCAGTAAATGAGTCGGAAGTGCTGCGGATAGGTGTGAGTGACATACTGCTCACCGCCGATTTCATCAATATACTCCCACGCCTCTCCTTCGTTACAGTAGAATGTCGACAGTGTGGCATCATCACTCAATGAACCCGACCAGCCAGCGAGTGCTGTTGCGGTTGCGGTCAGGGTGGTGACTTCATCGTGTTCCTCGCCACTGGTTACGGTTTGTGTTTCTGACGTTGCTCCTCCACCGTCTTCATCCTCTTCTGCGCTGATATCCACCCATGCAATGTTATCGCACGCCTCTTCGTCATAGTACGGCTCCCACGTGTATTCCCAATCCATGTCGTCCACAGGCACCAAGTATTGGCCGTCAGATGCATAGACGTATGTTGTGAACGTTGTTGAACTGTTCGGCGATGTATATGTGTATGAAGATTCGCCGGTGTCGTCGTTGAGGACTTCAGTGTAGGATGGTTCACAGGTGTTACTTGCAGTCGTGAAATAGAAGTCTTCTGTGCCATCGACTAACGTTAAACCCGTGTTCAAGCTACGGACAGAGCCCGACTCTCCATCGTATGTGCTCGGAATACGTATGCGGTATTGCGTGCTGGGGCTAAGGCTCGCCGAAGGCGTCATTTGTAATTGGTAGGTCGTTGCATTGAATCTTGACGAATACGAAATGTTTGCAACAACGCTATAGGCTCCAGTACTAGAATTGTAGCTCACGTGCTGAAGCTTGACGTTTCCTAATCCAGTCATATCTTCTGTGAACTGGAAGAGGAATGCGCTATTCGGACAAATATCCGTATCACCATCTTCAATATTCGCACTCGTCAGTTCTGGCCGGCTCTCACAGCAGTAGGCTGCCTGACTGGAGTCGTAGTAACAGCCGTCACTGGTGCCGCAGACTTCATCTGACGTTGCCTGAGTGCAGGAACCGCAACTGGCGTTTCCTCCTGGGTCGGTGGTGCCACCAGTACAAATGCCATCAACGCAGTACTGTCCATCTGGACAATCCTCTGCATCATCACATTCCACACCAAAATCCAGTGCGTTGCTGGGACAAGAAGACACTTCCACATTGGCTGCGCCTGTTCCGGCAC
>SBBP01000138.1 GCA_005239655.1 Candidatus Microgenomatus auricola
GTGGTTTACGATTCGTCCAAGAAAAGGAGTGTGGGTCGGTAACCAAGTCTCTTATCTACACAAGAGACTACAGTAACCGTTGGTTATTATCTATTACGGCCTGCCGTGCAAAAACTCACTCGCGTGGAACGTCACCGACGCATACACAAAAATAGTGCTGTGATTAGCACCATTCCAACGTTCTACCACTCCATCAAAAATCAACCCAAAACCATCCTCGAAATGTGCCGTTGCATTGGAACGAGCCAACGGGCGCCCTCTTCCAACACCTCACAGGTATCTTCAATGCGCACTCCACCTCGGCCAACAAGATACACACCGGGTTCAATCGTGACTGCATCACCCACGCGCAGAATCGTTGACCCTTTGCGCGGTGACAACCACGGCGGTTGATGAATCGCCCTTCCCACACCGTGCCCCAGCGAATGAATAAAATACCGGCTCAAATTTTTCGTCTTCAAATAATCGCGCGCAATGCGATCGACAGATTCCCCCGTTCGCCCTGCACGCACACCGCGATAGGCACGCATCTGCGCCTCCAGCACCGCGTTGTACCAGATGCGAAATACTGACCGCGGCCGCCCAAAAAACAACGTGCGTGTCATGTCCGAACGCATACCACGGCAGACGCCGCCCATGTCGAGCACGAGTAAGTCTCCGATGCGTGCTTTCCGATTCGTCGGAACGTGATGTGGTTCCGCCGCATGCTCTGTCAACGCGGCAATCGTTGAGAACGCCAACTTCTCTGCCCCTTCATCGCGCAACAACGTGCCAACCAGCCGCGCAATCTGTTTTTCCGTCATGCCGACTCGAATCAACCGCTTCGCACGCCGAAATGCGGCAACGTTAATTTCAGCAGATTTTTGAATATCGTGATTCATACTTTACGCTGGTCGGAGCATCTGCCTTCCGCGCGAGCGTTGAGCGATAGCGAGCCGCGGGAGGCAGTGTGACCAGACCAGCGTAGAATAGGAATTACTCACTCCGATCCGGCTGAATCTTCAAGTAGTTCAGCAAGTAACGCGACACTTCACCGGCCACTGGAACAACGGATCCTTCGGCCCACTGCGTCTGCGGCTCATCCATCTTCACGAGCATGACAAATTGAGGGTCGGACACCGGCCCAAATCCCACGAAAGTGTCTTTATGCCGATGTGGATCGTAGCCCACCTCGCCGTTTTCTTTCGCCAGCTGCGCCGTTCCCGTTTTCCCTGCCATGAAGTAACCATCGACTGCCGCCTTTTTGGAGTGGCCATAATCCACAACGCGCACCAACATCGCAGCGACGGTACGTGCGGTCTCGGGTGAAATCGGACGTCCAGCTTCGACAGGCTCATGAATCTCTTGGAATCCATTGGATTTCACCACCTGATCCACAATGTAGGGCTGCATCATCACCCCGTCGTTTGCTAACGCCCCATACGCTTGCAACATCTGTATAGGCGTGACCGTCAACCCCTGGCCATAGGATGACGTGGCGGTATAAATCGCCTTGTCGTTTCCGTAGCGAGCATCTCTTTGCACCAGTGCAATATCACCCGGGTTCTCGCCGCTCAACTCAATGCCCGTGTGTTCGCCAAACCCAAACTGCTCCATGTAGTGCGCCCATCGTTCGCTTCCAATCGACTGCGCCGCAAAAATCGCACCCGTGTTCAGCGATTCCTGTAACACCACAGTCATGTCGACGACACCAAACACTTTAGGCGTTGAATTATGAATGGTGTATCCAGCAATGTGCACTTCTCCGGTGTCTTCGTACGTCGTGTATGGCGTGACGGCTCCTTCGTTGATCGCTGCAGCCATCGTGATGGACTTCATGACTGAGCCAGGCTCATACTGATCAGAAATCACATCGTTCATATAGACACTAATGTCGTCCACGTCGCCGTAGTGATTGGGGTCATACTCTGGAACGTTACACATCGCCAAAATTGCTCCGGTGCTCGGATCCATAATGATGAGCGAGCCTTGCTTGGCATTATGCTTTTTCACCTGCTCCTCCAGTGTCGTGCAAGCTTTGTACTGAATGTTTTTGTCGATCGTGAGAATGAGCGTGTCACCATCTTGCGCCTCAACAACCGATTTATCACCAACAGCGATAAATCGTCCGGCGGAATCCAGTTCAGCGCTGAATGATCCCGCTGTGCCTGAAAGTTCATTATCAAAATATCCCTCAAGCCCGTACTGCCCGGTTTTTTGATCGTCCACAAGCCCCACAAAACCCGTGAAGGCGGACGTCAACGCACCTTCCGAATACCAACGTGCATCTTCTTCCATCCAATGGATTCCAGAAATTTTTCCCTCGTCAACGAGCGTTTGTAACGCCTCAATCTCAGGATCAGAGACTTCATGTTTCAGCGGTTCAAAAATATCGCCGGCTTTGGAGAGACGGCTCAACACCACTTCGGGGTCCATCGCCAAAATTGGTGCGATCGCAGCGGTGACGGCTTGCGGATCAGTGACCTGCTTTGGATTGGCGTACACATGGTGCATCGTCCGATTCGTGACCACCAGCGACAGCCCATCCGGCGAAAACTGATCGTGTGCGTAAATCTCACCACGTTTTGGTACAAGGAGTTGATTGAGTTCATGCTGGTCACTCGCCAGTGCTTCAAAAAAAGAATGACGAATCACCTGAAACCAAAACAGCCGCACACAAATCACCAGTGCAAATAGTCCAAACAGTCCGCGTAACACCGTCATGCGATCGATCCGATCGAGAGAAACACGGGCGCGAGACTGCCGTGATGCGGTGGTGCGATGGAGCCGTCGGGTCATGGCACCGTGATTCAATTGCCTCCGCTCAACGCCACTGCGGATTCCTTCATGTACTCCACGCGGCTCGAGGATACCATCTGCATCTGCTGACTCTGCGCGTTGATGTGTTCGAGCGAGCGCAACGCCGTCTCCTCCACTTCGAGCTTTTGATATTCATCATCTAATGCCACTCGGCGACTTTCCAAATCCGATACATAAAACCCCAACGAGGCAGAACTGTTCACAAGCCACAGATAGGTGACCCCAAATATCGCAATCAACGCCAAACAGACCACACGTACACGGGTGGTGTTGAGTGCAGTAACGGCGTGCTCAACACGTTGTGCACGTGCGTGACCGACGGGTTGGGAAATGGTTGATGCAATACGGGAGATCACAAGTGTAAAAAATGAATGAAGTTAAATTTTTTCAACGATGCGGAGTTTGGCGCTCCGTGAACGTGGGTTCTGTGCACGTTCGGCTGCTGAAGCGACGATCGGTTTTTTCGTGATGCGACGCACTGATGCACGGTGTTCGCAACGACATTCTGGCAACTCCGGTGGGCAGATGCAGTCACGCGCTGCATAGACCATGAACTGCTTCACGATGCGATCCTCCAACGAATGGAAAGTGATCACCACCAGTCGTCCGCCCGAAGCAAGAATCTGGACTGCCGTTGGGAGAAACTGTCTCAGGTGGTCGAGTTCGTGGTTCACCGCAATGCGCAACGCCTGAAACACCTGCGTCGCGGGATGCACACTGCGCTTCTGAGTACGACCGATGACTGCGGCGACAAGTTTCTGGAGATCACCTGTCGTACGGAATGGATGTGCAATGCGATGTGTGACAATCGCGCGCGCGAGTAGCGATGCCCGCTGCACTTCACCGTACTCACGAAACAGCGTTCGCAGCTCCTCCTCGGACTGCGAATTCAGTACATCCGCTGCTGTGATTCCACCCGTCGTGTCAAAACGCATATCCAGCGGGCTCTCGAAACGATAGGAGAATCCTCGCGAAGCATCGTCCAGCTGCAACGACGACAGACCTAAGTCGAGTACAATGCCATTGATCGGCGCTGCTGCCTGCAGTGCATCGGCATGCGCGCAGACATTCGCGTACGAATCGTGAATGGGGATAAACCGACCGCCGAATTCCTGAAGACACTTTGCGGTGTTCTCCAGTATGCCGCGGTCACGATCACAACCAATCACGATGCCGCGTGGACTCGTGCGTTCGAGAATGGCACGGGTGTGCCCTCCTCCGCCGAGAGTACCGTCAATTACGTTGGCGTTTGCCTGCAGTTGCAAACCGTTCAGAACCTCTTGTAAAAGAACAGGAATATGCACAACGACTTCGCTTACCGAATCTCACTCGTCCTCCTGATCATCACACACAATTTCTGCTGTATCGATAAACGTCATTGTTGTGTCGTTAAACTCCGAGTTCCCCCATCGCTTCCGCAATATCCGTGCTGTCTTTCTCTGTGGAAGCGTTATATTTCTTCCACGCAGATGCATCCCAAATTTCCAGCCGGTCATACAATCCTGCGATCACCGCTGTTTTTTTCATGCCGGCATACGATCGCAAATACTCCGGCAACATGATCCTTCCCTGTTTATCCGCCTCCACATCCATCGCTCCGGCTAACATCAAACGGGCAAATGCTCGTGACTTACTCTGGGAAATCGGAAGTTGCATCAATTTTGCTGCCAGGCGCTCCCATGCCGCCATAGGATAGACA
>SBBP01000001.1 GCA_005239655.1 Candidatus Microgenomatus auricola
AAAGCACCTTGTCGCGGCCAAATGAAAAGATCGCTGCATCACCAAACGTTCCCACGAGTTGGCTACCGACGCCTGCTCCTAAACTGTGCGCACAGTCTTCAATAAGAAAAATACCGTTGCGTTTGCAGAGTGCGGCAATTTCCTTGATGGATGCGGGCTGGCCAAAGGTGTGTTGGACGATGACAGCCTTGACTCGCCGTGAATTGCTGATGAGTCGCTCCAGAGCAGCAACGTCGATATTGTATGTTGCATCGATATCGACATAGACAGGTGTTGCTCCGGCGGCCAGAATAGCATTCGGCACGACGACGCAGGTCAATGACTGCAGAATCACCTCATCTTCTGGTTTGAGTTGTAGCGCACGAATGATCGAATGCAGCGCGGCACGGCCACTGTCAAAGGTGAACGCATGCGAAACACCAAGGAGGTCACAAAATGCAGGCGCTAGGTCTTTTTCAGCCTGTCCGTGTAGCCAGTGTGGCCACGAGAAAGGGAGAAGATTCCGCAGTCCAAACACGGCATCGTTCCACTGCAAGTTCGGCGAGAGATCAGGCGTCGTCGGTTTGCGAAATGTACGGAGCAGCATATTACGGCTGTATCAATTCAGTGTACACGCGGTTGTAGATTCGCCCTTCAACCAATATGACGTCGTTCGGTGTAAAATCTTCAATGAGTGCGATCAGCTTTTGCGGACGATCCTCGATGATAATTCGCTCTTCTTGGAGTCCGCCACTTTTTGCGGCATCCCACAACGGTTTTGCAAAATCGCCCTTGGTAATGATGAGCACATCAGCCACCTCTCCTGCTCGCGACCCAACGGCTCGGTGGTGCGCATCCGATTCCGACCCAAGCTCTTGCATGCCGGGAGTGATGATAATTTTTCGACGCTCGCGGAAGATGCGCAGATACTCAATCGCAGCCAAAAAACCATCGGGATTGGAATTGTAGTGGTCATCGATGACAAGGGCGTGATTTTTTCCTGACCGCAGATGCATAGTCCCTTCGATCGGTGTCAGTTTTTCAATGCCACGAACGATTTCGCGCAATGACATTCCAAGATGGTCGGCAACAACGACAGCCGCAAGAATGGACGGAATGACCTGTTGGCCATGCAACTCCACACGGACTGGGAGTTTTTCTGTTCCGCAGTGCAATAGAAACTGGACTTCGCCCTGAGAGACCTGAATGCTGCTGGCAGAGACATGAGCAACGTCTTGCGTAGAGAAGAATTTTTGTTTTGCATCCGTACGACTGGCAACATCCATACACAGTGGATTGTCGCGGTTGACAACGGCCAGACCGGATGGTGGTAGGGATTCGTACAGCTCTGCTTTTGCGTGTGTGATGGCTTCTCGGCTTCCGAACAGTGCCAAATGTTGCTCCTTAATCGTCGTGATGATTCCAATCATTGGTGAGACGAGGTTGCACGTTGATGCAATTTCACCAGGACGGTAGGCGCCCATTTCGACGATGAAGACCTCATGTGTGTCGTTGAGTGAGTCAAGAATCACTTGCGCAACGCCGATGTCCACATTCACATTTTTTGGTGTCGCAAGCACGGTGTACCGTTCGGATAGAATGGTTTTGAGGAATTCCTTTGTGGATGTTTTGCCGTAACTGCCAGTGACGCCAATCACGATCGGACGATGGTGATCGATTTTTGCTTTCGCGGCGTTGATGATCCGTTGTTTTTGCATGCGACTGATCGGCTGCAGCACAAAGACCGCTGCAGTGACGGCGAGCGGAATGAGAACGAGGAGAATCGCCAAACTGAGTGAAGTGGCTGTCCATAACGCAAGGATGATCGCTGTGCCAAAGACCACAAACCCAACACCGCCAGAGAGGAGAGCCGCTTTTATGGTCATGATGGGGAGGAGGGGAGAGCGTCCGTATTTGAGGGCCGCACATCCCAGGTAGATCGCAAAGCCGGTTTCACAGATGCGTCCTACGATCGAGGTTGGTGGAAGGGCAAAGGTAACGACCGTAAAAATTATGACAAACAGAAACTCCATGACATTCCAGAAGTTTGTTGTGGTGTGGTGACCAGAGAGAGTGGATAGAAAGTCCGTCATTCGGTCACTACGGTATTCCTTTAACTGCCACAGGTACACCCAGTAGAGTGTTTTAAGAGCGGCCACAACCGTAAAGAGAGCAAGAAGTGCAACCGGAATCAGTGTCGTGAAAAAGAGCTCGAGGAATTGCATATGTTACGAGTATAAAAATGTGTCCATCTGTTCGGCGATTTCCTTGGCATGTGTGTACTGAATACCATGGCGTCCATCTTCAAAAATGGTGAGGGTCGCATTTGGAATTGTCTGTTTCATGTACGCACCATCGCTGACGGGGACCTTGGTATCGTTGCGTCCCCAAAAAATATATACGGGCTGCTGAATCGTGTGAAGCAGCTCAGTGACATCCTCAGCAATCACATTTTTGAAAGTTTCACGCATGACTCCCGTCGCATGAGCATAGTCAGTGCTTCCAATGAGTCGATATCCAATCGTGCGAAGAGCAGGGAAAATTTTCCTGATGCCAGGCAGCAGCAGGACCGGTTTCATGATGGCAGCGACATGTTGAATAGCTGTGATTTTCGGATCGTGGTGTCGGATGCCAGCTGGTGCAATATAGACGATTTTTCTCACGCGCCCTGGATAGAGCGCAAGGAGTTTTGTGGCAATGCGACCACCGAACGAATGACAGACAATGTCGATATTCTGAAGACCCTGTTCATCTAAGTATTTTACGACACATGTGCAATAGTCGGCGATGGACCAGGGAGTCGGGGGAGGGGGTGTGTTTCCGAAGCCTGGTAAATCGAGGGCTCTCCATTCTGAAAAGCGGCTCTGTCGTTCCAACAACGCCTCCCACAGTGGTTGAAACGATGTGGATGAACCACCCCACCCATGCAAAAAAACCGTTGCCGGTTGTGTCGAGTCGAGACCACTGCGGTGTGTGACGACACTCAATGACAGGCCATCGATTGTTGTTGTGGTTTCTGTTCCGATCATCGGTTGATAGTATACTGAAAATGTCTTGAGATTTCAATGGACATGCACTACAATACCTCTACCGATCAAATATGTGGAGGCCGATTCGTGCATTCATAAAATTTCGTCGTGTGCGTCGAATGAACGCGCAACGGCAACTCAATCCTCATCAACAGCGGTTTCGTTTATCGCAGTCGACAATTCCTCAGAACCGACAGCAGAGGAATCGGCTGCGTGTGGGCATTCCTTCTGCAGTGCGGGACTGGCTACGCAAGGATGGCTGGGCAATTGGTGGAACGCTTTTTTTGGTTGCCTTGACCACGTGGTACTTTGGTTTTTATACGCAGAAGTTTCATCTTAAAGACGTCACAATTGAAGGAGCACAGTTTATACCGGCTGAGGATGTGCGCACTGTGGTGGATCGGTATTTGAACAGCCGCATATTTGGAGTCGCTCCTCGCAACACCTTTTGGACGATGCGCGCCGATGCGATGGAGCTGTCGCTCACTGAGCAGTTTTCAGAAACGTACGCACTCGAGTCAATAGATGTAGAGAAGGATTTCCCAGATACGTTGATTGTGAAAATCGTTGAGCGCATTCCTCAAGTGACATGGGTCACGTCACTCGCTGACCAAGAAGGCTATTACACGGTTGATCGCGAAGGGCGAGTGACACAGGTGCTGACGAGCACAGCTGACGCCCGTTCGGAGTTTCCGGTTGTGCGCGACGTGAACCGAGATGTCGTTGAAGTCGGTACGCAGATCATCTCTGCTGAATACATTGCATTTTTGATGCAAATTCACGAGCAGCTACCGGGTGTGACCGGTTTGAGCATTGCTTCATATGAATTTCCTGCAATCTCTTGCCAAGAAAAACAGTATGTTGCAGAAAAGGTCTTTGAACAAGAAATACTTGATTCTGCATCAGAGGAGTTTCGAGAGAAGAAGCGAGCGATTCAAGAGAAATTTCAACAAGGGCTGTTAACCGTGGACCAAAGCCTTGATGCGCTCGAGCTGGTGAAACAGGAAGAATTAGTGAATCTTGGGCAGGTGTCCGATCAAAGCGGCCATGAAGCACTCCAGTGGGCAACGACATATGTTGCCGCAGCCTGTGACTACGTGACTGTTGGGCATGATCTACATGTCATCACGACTGAGGAAAGCGGTAGTTTTGCGATCTACATGGATTCGACTGTTGATCCACTGATTCAGATTGAAAATGCTCGTTCTCTTCTTGTTGAGAAGATTTCAGACCGCACACAGATTCGTTACATTGATGTGCGTTTGATTGATCGTGCTTATTATCAGTAGGTTGAGCTAACGGTGAGCCGTAAAAAGCCGTGTGTCGTAATATGCGTCGTAAAACATATATTCTGCGACACATTCAATCGTTCGAATTCGTTCTTTCCCCTCTTCGCTGACTTCTGCTATAGAGGAGGTTATGCATAAAACGTAGAGACCACCGATTATAGCTTGCAATCCAGAGAATAGCGTTGATATATCGTTGGCGTTTTACGGGGTCTGTCAATGCACGCTTTGAAAACTCTTGATCCTCGGGATCGCGTAAACCTTCATTCAGTGTCCGTAAAACGAAAAGTTTCTGTGAAATGGAGTGACTTTCCATACGTACATTCCCTGTGACTGCATCGTCAACGACCTGTGATATTTCCTCAAGCGTGTAGATTCGCAGCAATTGGTTGAGCTCATCAGCGGACAGTGGCGTTTCCGCGATTTGAGCTTCTGGATGAAATGATTGCATAAAGTTGTCAACAATCATTGAAATCGGCAATGTCACTTCCCCCTTTTGCCTCGCTGTGAACCAGGTCATGAGGTAGCGGTTAAAATTGCTACGATCCGCGATGCCAAGCTTTACGGTATCACCATACCGTTCTTGTAAACAGCGCTGCCCCTCATCACGAAATACTAAAAAACGCCTCTCTTCCTCAGTGATTGGCCGAGTGCCGCTTGGAGCTTCAGGGTGCATTTATGGTAAGTACGCTAACGGATCAACTTTAATTCCATTCGTGAGTATTTCGAAGTGCAAGTGTGGCCCTGTGGTGTACGCACCTGCACCAGGGGTATTTGGCATGCCGCCACTGTATCCAATCACCTCCCCTTGGAAGACATACTGATCAACCGAAACAGTAATTTGGCTGAGATGCAAATAGGCTGTGGCGAATCCGTCGTTTCCAGAAATCAACACCCATGCAAGATCGTTGTTGCCTGGCCATACGGCACGTGTCACATAACCAGACATCGAAGCAGAGACCGCTGTACCAACCGGTGTCCCAATATCAATTCCACCATGCGCGAAGGCAAATGGATAGCCTGCACAGTGGAAGCTGCAGGTGATATTTTCTCTCCCCTTTCCACTCAGTGGCCACTCGAAGGTGACGGTGCCATCAAAAATTGCCTGCTCTTCGTCGGTGAGTTCGTCATTACTTGCATCCTCGTCTTCCAACCGTTGTTTGATTTCCTCACGTATGCGGTTGATTTTTTCCTGTGCATTCCGCTCGAGTGCAAGAATCTGGCCGTCAATACGTTCTTTTTCTTCTTGTACGCGCTTCGCCAATTCCTGAAATTTTGCTTCTGATATTTTTGACTCTTCAAGCAACTCTCCCTGATTGTTTTCTTGCGCTAAAAGACTCTCGCGCTCCACTTCGATGTTGATTTTGTCTTCCGAGACTTCAGCTTTTTTTTCTTTCACTTCTGTACGTCGTTCCTCGAGCTGCGTTTTTGTTCGTTGTGTGCGATTGAGCAGCGTTTGTACATTTTTTTGTAGACGCGCTGTGTATTCAACATCAGAGAAAAAATCTGACAATGTGTTATTCCCTAAAGTGATTTCGAGGGTTGTTTTTTGCTCAAACTGATAGAGTTGACGAATGACATCTGCCAACTGTTCAGTATTACGGACGATATCGTCTTCGGCTAAACGAATCTGTTCTTGCAGAGCTTCAATTTCCAACTGGAGAACGTCGATTTCCAGCTGATGTTTTTCGATTTCAACTCGTGACTGTTCAATCTGTGTCTCCAGAATTGCAATTTGATTCTCGATTTTTTCCTGCTCCTTCGCTTTTTGTTTGATGTTTTCTTCGTAGACGTACAGCCGTTCTTCGAGATCGCGAACACTATCGGCCTTTTCAGTGATTTCGGCATTGAGGTCTTGCAGTGACGAATCTGACGTAATTTCATTCTGCACTAAATCTTCAAACACACTTTCATCAATGCGCGCAAACACTGGACCGTTGACCAGGAGGAGTGCGATTGCAGTCAGAACGATTCGCGTGGTGGAGTACATAACTTACTTCAATGATAGCAGCTGCAACGCATGTTGCAAACGTCTTACCGTTTCTGTTTTTCCCAATAACTCTGCCAGTTCAAACGGCGATGGAGATTGCATCGCTCCCGACAGCGCAAAACGCATCGGCCAGAGCACGTCGCCATTCCCCCACCCTTTTCTGGCAATCCACTCGCGGATGTGTGGATCAAGCACCGCAACACTGTAGTCTGCTTCGGGGATGTTTTCCAGTTCAGGGACGAGTGCGTTCAGAATCTCAATTGTTTTTGCCCTGTCTGATTTTTTCCAAACCAGTTTTTCTGTTTCGTATGCCGGCAAATCAAACGTTGTACTCTGTGCAACTTCTAAGAGTGTCTTGCATCGTTCTCTGAGATGTTCCCACAGTGACAGTTGTCGTGGCGTTGATTGTGCGTTAAACCACCCCACAAATCGCTTGTAGTCGTTGGTGTAGTGTTCCGCAGTTTCTGCAAGGACTTGCATGCGTTCGAGGAGCTTCTCTGTGGTGAGTGCTCGCATGTACTGCTGGTTCATCCAATTCAGTTTTTCTGTGTCAAATATTGGATTTGCGGTGTTCAGCATTGTTAAATCAAATCGCTCGATGAGTTCTTGTATGGTGAAAAATTCCTCTTCTGTTTTTGGATTCCAGCCAAGTAAGGCGATGCTGTTGACAATCGCTTCAGAAAGATATCCGAGATCGCGGAATTCCAGTAGTGCGGTTGCGGAATCTCGCTTGCTCATCTTACCACCATGTTTTGAAAGGAAGACTGTTAAGTGCACGAATACCGGTGGCTGCCAACCAAATGCGTCATAGAGCAAAACGTGTTTTGGTGTCGACGGCACCCACTC
>SBBP01000012.1 GCA_005239655.1 Candidatus Microgenomatus auricola
ACTCTGCACGCAGGCGACCGAACGTGAATTCAATCCGCGCCGCACCAGCCGGGTGTGTCAGCGGTAATCGCATCACACGCTGCTCATCGCTACCACTGCCCCACATGTGCGTCGGCTCAAGCCCTGCGCCCAACGCAAATGTTTTTTCTTTCACAATCGATCCCGCCGCATCGTACCAGGTGAGTCCAAAGTGGTAATCGTCCTGTGGCACGTCTGACCGCCATGGCAGTCGCTCAAACGCCACACGCAACTCTCCTGACGAGTCGCTCTCAGGTGTGTACTCCCAACTATCAAACTGGAACTGCTGGTCAACGGTCTGGTGTACACTGTGCTCCAGGGAATCCGGTGAGGTTATCATCACCGGCGGCAGTGCGGTACCAGAATTTGCTCTGCCAAACACAATGAGATCTTCAGTGTACTGCAGGAGAATCAACTGATGCTCTGCGACCAACGCACGTAAACGTTGCCATGCATTCTCCTGCATATCCAACGGAAGATGAATAGCATAGTATATCAACTCTTCTTGCTCCAAAATAATCCAATCGAGGACTTTTGGTGGTGTATACGCCGCCGTAGAAAAATGTTGTTTACCGGTCACCATGTGCTGAGTAGAGTACAGATCTGCACGTTCAGCAAGGTAAGGAAAAAAACGAGTCGAAACCATCAAAGAATCCTCGGGTAGAATACGCGCAACCTCCTCACGGTACACATTCAAATCCCGATAGCGCATGCTCTGAAGCGTGTGTAACAGATCCCACAACGGTCCGCGACTCAGCCACTGTGAAATAACCACCACGCCAACCAGCAGGGCAGAGGCAGCATGCAATCCGATGCGCTGAAACCACGAGCGACTCGAAAGCGATCGATATCCATACAGCGCAGCAATGAAAAACCACGGCACGAGCACAGCCGCATAGTGCGTTTTGAGTACGGGCGCGAGCATGGTTTGGTTGAGTGAGAGATACAGCCCGAGTGGGATGAGGGAGGGAAGCAAATAACGGGAAGCAAAAAACGCAAGTAAGGCAACATCCATAAACAGAAACATCACAACAACAGTGTGATCGTAATCCAATAACACACTCAAAAAACGCACCGGGTGCAAGAAAACGTTTTGAATAATCTCTATCGGAGTGTCTCCCAACCATGTGTAAAATACCCAAAACTTCTCGGTGCCCTCTGGTGACAACACCGAACCGAACACAACCATTGCTGCAAACCAGAGCAGGCTCACGACAACCATCATCAACCCTTTTCGGCGCAGTGTACGATCCGTCAACGCCATCAACGCACCTACGCCAGCAGTCATCAACCCAACGTCTTCACGCACCAACAACAACGCTGCAAGCACAATCCACATCCATCGCCATCTGCGCAACTCAATGCACAGCCACAACCACAGGCTCAACGGAAGTGCGAGCGTCAGCATGTGAAACTCAAACAGATTCATGTGCTGCACCGACGAGTGCATGACATACACCACAACCGCAACGATGCCAACACGAGAACCCCACGCAACATCGCGAAACAGGTGGCGGGCAATGAGATAGAGTGGAATTGCTCCTGATGCAATGGCAAGCGTCTGCAGCACAAGCAACGTCACCGGATGAGCAGCTATACGGTAGACAACCGCAAAGAGTAACAACCACCACTCACGGTGATCAACGAGGTAGGAATAGGGATTAAAGCTGTAGACAAAAAGACGCCCGTGTGCGGTATTCCACAATACCTGACTGTAAATACCAAGGTCTAAGCCAGAGTAAAAAAAATTCTGATAGGCCCACACACACAACAGAGAAAACACCACGACATACACCGCCACAGTCGCCCACACAGAGCGAGGGATCGAACGAATCACAGCCAGAGACATGCGGCCAGTATACTGTAAAAACGCACACCGAGGGAAATAGAAAAACCCCACAAGACGCGGGGCTTTTCTCTATCGAACTGAACTTTACACTGTTGAAGTACCCGTCACGCCAGCCAAAATGCTGACTGCGTAGAGGGAAATGCCCCACGCTGCGAGCACGATCACCATACCAATAATGGCTGCGATGATGAGTTTTTTGGCACCTTCCACCTTTTCTTCATTACCAGCTGCAGTCATCCATTTGAAACCACCAATCAAGATGAGAACGACGGCGATGAGAGCCAAAATACCAAGCACCCAATTAATAAGCTGAATGACAATCTCTTCTGGGCTGTTGGAACCATAACCCTCGATCGGAATACGTGTATTCACTCCTTGAGCGAACACCGGGGATGCCACAGCCCATCCAAGGGCGGCTAAACCGAGTTTTGAAATTTTGTTCATCGATACTTCACCCCCTTTCAAAAGATAGTGAACATGTTGTTCTAAATCGTATTGTGTCATATCTCACATGAAGAGTCAACAAATACGTCAATGCAGACTGTGGACGATTTGCAAGACAGAAGATTTTGTGGTATAAACAGTATATGAAACGTACACTGGTGGCCACAACGATTGCCACAACTGTCGGTAACATGATTGCATTGCGGCCGATTTTTGCAGAACTGATTGATTCGGACTTGCAAAGCCAGATTGAAACAACAACTGGCCTCGGTGATACCAGTCCAGTCGATGTAACCACAAGCATCATTACATGGGTTCTGGGCATTCTCGCAATTATTGCTGTTGCACTGATTATTATTGCTGGTATCCAATGGATGACGTCCGGCGGCAACGAAGAAAAGGTCACGACTGCAAAAGGCATGCTCCGGAATGCGATCATTGGTCTGCTGATTATTCTGGCAGCATACGGAATTGCACGCTATGTGATCGGCATTTTCGCTGGAGCTAGTGGGACACGCACTGTCTAATCATATGAAACTCACACCGATCGCACTCAAACGCATCAGCCTGGCAACACTCGTTGCGAGTACACTGTTTCTCCTCGCATCCATGCACCCTGCGCTTGCGACAGACTATTTTGACCAGGGCGGCATCCTGACCGGCTCAGGATTATCAACGGACTCACCAACAACAGTCGCACTCAACATTTTAGCGGCATTCTTAGGGCTCATTGGCGTAATTGATGTTGCCATTATCGTCTACGGCGGCTTCCTGATTCTCTTCTCTCAAGGAAATCCGGAAAAGGTCAAACACGGACGAGATACCGTTGTCTGGGCGATTGTTGGCTCGCTGATTATTTTCTCGGCTCTCGGCATCGTGCTCTACGTTGACAGCGTGATCTTTCCCGAGACACCGTGATCTTCCCTGAAGCATAAACAAAAACACCCTCGTGTTTTGAGGGTGTTTTTTGTGCTGTGAAGGAATATCAACCGACGCCCAGTGTTTGGAAAATCAATTCCGCGAGGCCATAACTTCCAAAAATAACGACTAACCCCAACGTCGCCCACATCAGTGCGTCGCGACCTTTCTTCACCTTTTCGGGATTACCGCTGGAAATAAGCATGAGAAAACCACCGTATACAAAAATAATCAATGCAATACCACCAACAATCCCTAAGAACGTGCTAATCACGTTTGCAATGACTTGATCCGGGTTCGTGACGCTCCCCAATGGATTCGTCAGTGATGTTGCTGCCACCAGTGGGCGGCCGGCAAGCAAGCCGATGATCGGCAGGGAAAGACGAAAAAGAAAATGCATAAATGTAGTATACACTATTATGGTGAAGATGTACTTGAAGTTGTAGGTGCGCTTATACAACAGATCTGACCGTTCAGGCAGGCTCCGGTATTTGGTGAACCTCCAGTCGAAGCACACTCTTCTGTTGTTGCAACACAGGTTGCAGTGGTAGTGCTTCCCACCTCTTCATATTGATCTTCAGCGAAGGTGCATTTTTCTACACACACTTGATTGGAACAGACACAGAGGGTTTCATCCTTGCAACTGTTTGCTTTACACGGTGTACCGTTCCCAACCGTGCTGACTGTACAATCCGTCACTGCACCGCCTGGTGTGACGCCGACTTCACAGAATGTGTTCCAGTCTGTGCCAAAAAGCTTCACCTCATCGTAATCCGCATTCATCAGCGCCGCAATTGCAATGTTCACAATCAAATACCCTAAAAAGGCGATAAGTAAACCAACGATCGTTTCAATCAGAATCTTGCGACCTGTCTGCACACGTTCAGGGTTACCGGCAGAGAGAATCCACATGAATCCACCGATCGCGATCATCAACACCGCTGCCCCACCCAAACCGTACATAATTGCCTCTGCCCAATTCGCAAACAACTCCAGAAACTGACAGGTGCCGCAATTTCCCGAATCAGTGCACGCTGGTAGTATGGTCACCGCTGCTCCGGGCAACGGAAGGCTGAGGAGGCTTAAAGCAAGAAATGAGATGAATCGACGCATACTACTCAATCGTTAATTGCACTTTTGCCTGTGCGCGGCCGATGCTTTCAACCAGCGGCTCGGTGCTCGCGAGTCCATCAGCAATCAGCTCCTCAAACGCCAACAGTGCGGCATCAGGATCACGTCCATGGTACCACGATTCTGCGGTGAGCGCTTGTTGCGCAAATGGACCCACATTCGGATCTTCTTGAACTTCACCAACCAATGCACGCAGCGCAGGTACACGGCCAGTGCGGCCGAGGAAACTCAATGCATTCTGCTGGCTTGTGGCAAACTGTATGAAATCCCACGCATGATCTGGATTTTTGCTGCCGATATGCACGGTCTCCACACTGTACCGAGCAAAATTCACCGGG
>SBBP01000065.1 GCA_005239655.1 Candidatus Microgenomatus auricola
CGAAGATCGGCTGTGCGGTACCAGCTAATCGCATCAGTTTCAACGCGACCAATGTGCAGGTTAGCCCATTCAGGCGGTGGGAGGCGTCGGGCTGGACTACCATCTGGGCTCGCAGGTGCTGGGGGAACAGGAATGCGTATCTGAAACACTCCATCGCGCAAAAGTTGCGCTGCCTGCTCCGGAGTCGCGAGCGGTGGGGTGAGCGCCCGGGCAACGCGCCAGAAGAATGGTTCGATGTTTGGAACCTCCATGTTCAGCATCAGCTGAGGAAAGTGATCAAGACGAACACGCAACACGGTGTTCCCCACTTCACCAAATTCGTTTTCACGTGCAACGGCCACACGTTGATTGCCTTCATCCATGCTCACCACACGCCACACCGATCCTGTTGGCAGATCAATCGCTGAGGGGCCTGACCATCGAAAACGGATAAACTGTTTGCCTCCCAGTTCTGTGGTCGGCAAGCCAAGCTGCTCGAGGAATGCAGCACAATCAACAACAGATTCGCCGGATTCAATCGTGTTGAGCGCACGCACCGTATCAGCTGCTGCTCGACCTTCGGCACCGAGGAGCTCACGCTCGAACAGTGGCGGCCGGCGGCTCAACAACAGCTGTGCAAACACCCCTCCCTCAAGATGAACCTCAGAAGGAAGCGATGTTCCACGCTGGGGACCTGAAGAATAATTCATACCCGGAGGAATAATGTCTCCCAGTTGCGAGATTGCAGACTCGTACCAGAGCACTACGCGTGGCTTACTCGAAGGATCGTGCGGAACAGCGGCAATCACTTCCTTCACACGGAACCGCATATCCGGAGCGATCGAACCATGCTGTCGCACCGAACCGCGATAGACAAACACCTCGCCAACCTGAAGCGGCGGAGCAATGTGATGTTCACGCGAAAAGTCAGCGAGCGCAGTTTCCAATCCTTCTCCATACGGCGGTGGCGCAGAAACAACCTCAAACAGCTGGTGCTGTTGAAAATTTCTAAAAACCTCATTGCGAAATCCGAATTGGCGTGTTCCGATGGTCACCAGAAAACGAGCGCCTTCTTGACGAAACGTCAACTCTGCTGGAATATCTGCCTCGGTCAATGGTCCGTCAGCGCCCCGAGGCAGTAGCGCCGCAAATCGTGCGCGGTCGGTAATGCGTACTCGGACGCCATTACGAATATCTCGTATTCCTACGGCTTCACGCTGAGCACGCTCTGCAAGGCCAGCGGTCACGAGTGCACGAACACGGTTCAATTCTGCTTGGTCTACTGCGACATCACCGCTGAGTGTAAGTGGCGCTCGCACAAGAATATCCGGCAGAATGGTGACGTAGAATGTATGTGGCCCAGCAGTGTCAGTGGATGCCGGATGTCCAACTTCAATTCGTACAACTGCACCAGCGGTGGCATCCAAGCCTAATTGCGTGCGTATGCGGACAGAAATCGCGGCATGCACGGCATTACGCGCTGCTTCATCAAGTGCGCGATACACACGGTAGGGTTCTGCAATCTGGTCGGACAATTGGCCGCCATGGAGATAAGTAATGACTTCAGCAAAAGGAGCATTGGCGATGTGGCTTTCAAATGCAGTGCGGAGGCTTGTAGCTTCATCCTCACGCTGCTCTTCTGCCTCTGCACGAAGTAAATCAATAAAAACACGCAAATCCATTTCGCTTGCTTGAAGTACTGCGGCATCGGTATCAGAATTTCCCGTCAGCTCAACTTCACGCCGAGTGGATCTATCACCAGCAACAGTCAACACAAAACGATAGGTCGCTGGATCATCATCCTGTGCCGGTGCAGGCTCAAGTGTAACACCAAGGTCTGTGAGAAAGTGTAACTCATCATGCACGTAGTCTGTAAAGCGATCTGCAACCGTTGTACGCACTTCTTCTGCAATACGAGGTTTTTGTCGGCGCAGAGTGCGGTAGTCATCACCATTGAGATAGCTGATCACATCAGGCAATGGATCTCGCGTCAGTCGACCAATGAGTGCTTCGGCGACGCGTTGTTCGCTGCTCGCGGTGCGCTCTGCTTCTGCCTCTTGCACTGCGCGTCGTACTGCAGTGAATAGGTGATCAATTGACGGCTGATCAGTCGCACGGTCGCCAGTAAGAGTGATCTCCTGCCACTCTAGTAACGGTGTCGCAGCATCTGGTTCCACACCCACACGCAGTGTGAACCGATTCCCCTCGTCCACGTCGCCGTGCTTAAACTCAACTTGAACAGCTGGGTCAGTAGGTAAACCGATGTAAGTGATAAGGCGCTGACGGATGGTTTCGACAATTTGACTATGTAGCGCCACGTCTGCGGCACGCAATGCCGGACGTGTTGCGAAACGTGCATCCACTGGCGGCTGTGCTCGCAACGGCTGGTTGTTGAGATATCGGATCAGATCAGCTTCTGACGCGCCAGCGATCGCATCAACAAACGCCTGGCGTCGCGCTGATTCGATTCCAGCTGCGACATCAATTCGTGCTGCGCGCAGCGGCCGCAGCTGTGGCTCCAATGCAGCGGTTTCTCGTCGCACCATCTGCTGATCTGTCCCCGGGTTGCCGGTGACTGGAATCATCTGACGAATCGCCGTACCAAGTACGAGTACTTCAAACTGATAGGTTGCATTGTCTTCATCATCTTGTAAACGAGCGAGTTCAACCGTGAACGGAACATCCGCAAGAAATTGCAGCCCCCGTAGGTAGTCGGCAATACGACCTGCGATCAACGTTTCCACACGAGCACGTAACCCTGCGTCGGCGCGAGCACCACGAAGTTGACGATAGTCTCTGCCATTCAAATAGCCAATCAGCTGCGCTGGCGGCATGTGTTCCACTCGCGTCAACAACTCAACTTGGCGCGTATGTTCGGACCGCCCGGGTTGAATAACGCGATCCTGTTGTAGCAT
The DNA here is from genome assembly GCA_005239655.1 of Candidatus Microgenomatus auricola. Classification (GTDB taxonomy): domain Bacteria; phylum Patescibacteriota; class Patescibacteriia; order UBA9570; family XYC2-FULL-38-9; genus Microgenomatus_B; species Microgenomatus_B auricola_A. The sequence continues at coordinate 2,895 of SBBP01000065.1, forward strand.
TCGTACAAACTCATCAAACGAACAGGATTGAAAACGGCAGTCCGCAATGTTTTCACGAAGCTGTTCAATCTGTTCCGGGGTTGCTTGCGGATCTCGCATTGCCCTGCGCAACTGTTCGAGCAGTTCCAAACGCTTGGCGCGACCAGTTGTGGTCACAAAAACCACCAGATCTTGATCCGCCTCATCAATCCCAACCATCACATCAAATAGCTCATCTCCATGTCGAAGATGGACTCTACGAGATGGCGTTACGTACTCTGCGGGTTGCCCAGGCCGTGCAGACGCAATCGCAACATTAAACTGCTGATCCAGTGCGATGTGTATCGGCTGCGCAAGCCGCTCGAGACGATCCTGTAAGCGCTGAAAACCATCGCCACCTCGAGTAAATCGTGCGAGATGTTCTGGACCAAGCGCAGCGATCGGCTCCTCAAGCATTGCCGTACTCACCGCAAACTCCGCAGCTGTTGGCTTTGCGTCCGCAATCCCAGCAGTCACAAACCGATGCAGTTGTTGCAGTGCATCGTTCGAGATTGCAGTATGTTGATCAACCGGAAGAAAACCAGTTCGCGGCACCATTGAATCCGGAACAAACGGTTCGAGTGCCCATATGTCAATTTCAAAGTCGTTGACGGTGTCGATTACACCTGCAGCAAAATTTTCGGGATCATCGCCATACTGACCGTCGTGGACACGGTGCATCTCGCGCAACATCGTCAGAGCGGTTTGTTGTGCATGCGAAAGGTCGCGCCCAAAACGTTCCCGCTCATCATCTCGCAATTCCGCGGAAATCTTCGACGCCCTCTCCGCAAGGTATCCCAACCCCCTCTGCCATCGCACTGCGATCGTATTCAAGTGCGCCAGTGCGCTCGCAAGCTTTGCCTGCCAGCGTGGAATAGCCTCGTAAAAGCGGCTGCCTTCTCGTGTTGCGGTCACCGTTGCCTTTAGGTTAGCCGTTGCTGTTGATGCATCAATATCAGGCTGCCATCCCCAAAATGAACGAATGAGAAATGCGCGACCATCCGGAATCGGCCGCTCGCCAAGAAGGGTTACGGGATCCGAATCAACCAACACCACGCGAGTAAAATCTGGAATAGAGTCACCAGACCGAAAAACAAACTCACTACGTTGTCGGTCAGCAAACGATACATCGTGATCAGCGACTTGGCGAGTATATATATCTTCGTCGTCGAACGTATCTGCCGCACCAGTGAACCGCACGAGAACAGCTTCTGCTTCAAATGCATTGGGGGCACGACCAGGGCGTGGCCTGCTCACGAGTTTGATGTCAAACTGTATGCCCTGCTGGTCGCGCTTCGCAACCATCTGTTCTGAAACATAACTAAAACCGTGCACACGAATGCGGTACCGACGACGACCCTCTTGATGCATCACGATGTAATCACCGGTGTGTCGTTCGTCGCGAGTCAGCGTCACCGCTTTTACGACTTCCCCTTCGCGCAGCTCCGGTTCTGGTGCTTGTGGCTGTACGTCACGTGGTGGACGCGGTGGTTGACCGTGACCGCCGCCTCCTCTTCCTCTTCCACCCTGTTGATCCTGCGGTAGTCGACCCTGACCGTGTCCTCGAGGATCACCACGCTGAGGGCCGCCACCCGGTTGAGCGTCGCCACCGCGTCTTTGCATTCTTCGACCGCCCTGTTGATCGTCTGGCGGACGCTGTTGGTCGCGTCGGGGTGGTTGACGCTGTTGCGGCTCTCCATTACCTCCTTGACGCCCAGCTCCGCCACCCGGCTGCCCATCACGTCCTCCTCCTCTATTTGGCCTACCTCTTGCCATATGATGACCTTTATTGTGCCAGATCGTGAATAAAAATTCAACTTACTCCGCGCGTATAAAACAAAAAACTATACAGGCTTTTTCTGTTTTTGTCAATTTCTGTACTGTTGCAGAGATCCAGTTACCAATTGTGGATAAGAGAGGATTTTTGAGAGATAGACAGAAGAGAGCTTTTGAGCTGGAG
>SBBP01000039.1 GCA_005239655.1 Candidatus Microgenomatus auricola
CCCTGCAACAAGACCGACTAAACCGACTGGCCAGTCGTGACTCTGCACGACAATCGCGTACTCGTTCGATTGCCCTTCCGCTTGTGCGAGTGCCTGCTGTGTCATGGTTTCGGAAAACTGTTGACGTTGACGGTTGGTCTGGCACAGCTCCAGAGCCATCTTTTCCGCCGTCTTCTCATCATCGGCAACCAACAGCTCAAAAGCGATGTTGGCATGCTTCACCCGTCCAGCGGCATTAATGTGTGGACCGATTTTGTAGGCAATCGTTTCACTCGTGATCGTCGCAGGATCACAACCCATGGCGGCAAGCAAATGACGCAACCCCAGGCGACGGCTTTTACGCATGACCACAAGCCCATAGCGCACAAACAAGCGGTTCTCCCCGGACAGCGGGACACAGTCGGTAATCGTGCTGATGGCCACCATGTCGAGTAACCATTTTTCAAATGCATCGCCAAGGTCATAGGCTCGTGCCAGTGCTTGTGCCACCTTATACGCCACTCCCACCCCTGCAAGGTATCGAAACGGATAGGTTTCTGCCGAAAGTTTTGGATTGAGGATTGCAATCGCTGCTGATGGGAGTTGTGGCGGCTCAGAATGATGATCCGTGACAATCACATCCATGCCCAATGACGCGGCCTTTTCGACTTCGGGTGCGTTGGAGATTCCACAATCCACGGTGATGATCAGGTTGGTCCCTGTGTCAGCGAGTGATTGAATGGTTTGCATATTGAGGCCATAGCCTTCGGTGTCGCGATGTGGCAAATAGACTTCAACAGATGCACCGATCGCTTTTAGTGTCGTATACAACACCACCGAACCGCACACGCCATCGGCATCGTAATCACCGTGCACAACAATTCGCTCTTTGGCAGATACGGCACGCTGGATGCGTTCAACAGTCACGGCCATATCACGAAACAAATAGGGATCGTGTTGGTCTTGCTGGTAGTCCGGTAACACAAACGCTTCGGCATCGGCTTGTGTGGTGATGCCACGGTTCCACAGCAACTGCACTAAACGTGGATCCAATTCTGCAAACTGATTCAGCTGTTCTTGTGTGACGGCGGGCGCAACAGTCCAACGGTAGTGCTCAGCCATAGACGCGTCGCATCACTTCATCAATGAGTGCAATCTGATTTTTGTGCTTCAGACGCATTTTGACGCGCCCCAGTGGGAGCCACAGGTATTCCGTATGCTCGTCAGACAAACGGACGCGATCAGCGGTTTTGACTAAAAAATAGACGACCTTGCGTCGAATCCGCTGGCCTTTGTATCGGAAGTCGTAGTACATGACTTTACGAAAACCCTTCACCATCCGAAATTTTCGTATACCGGTTTCTTCAAACAGTTCGCGTTGCAGTGTATCGATCTCGCGCTCACCGGGCTCGACTTTTCCTTTCGGAAACTCCCAATAGGTATTTTTACGCTGGAAGAGCAACAGGGTGTGGTAGGAATGGTTCAATACCACCGCTCCAACGCTTTTTGATGTGCGCGGACGCTGCGGAGTCGGCTCAGGTGTGGCGGCCTGTTTCGTCGGCTCCAGGGCTTGAGGTTTTGAGTGTGGTTGTTGGCTCATGCGATTCAAGATTGTGCGCGAGTTGATCCGGATCTTCGCTGATCATGCTGAAGAGTTCATCTTGCAGACGATGGAGTGCGGCGACAATATCTGGGCGTCGTTCGAGTGATTCACCGCTCACGCGCGCGTACCGTTGATGGGCCTCATCCAATCGCTCGTGCAGAGTCACAATGCGATCATGACTCACCCGACGATCAGCGTAGTGGACGATTTTCTCCTCCCAGCTGTGGAGATGTGCGGCGTCACTGATGCTGTGCACAGCAATCACGTTTGCGAGTTCGGGGAAACGATCCCGAAAAAGATCCGCGTTCACCTGTGCATGCGGAATATGCGATGGGATGGAACGCCGTTGCGCTTCCCATGCCTGAATTTCCTCGGCTGTAGGTGCCTCAGGAAAATACTCAAATGTGAGTGTTTTCCACTCCGTCACACGCAGGGTGTCGTGGAGAAGAGACGCCCGATCAACAAGATCAATGTTAACAGATTTTCCGGCTCTACGCAACCGCTGGGCAAGGTACACAGCGACACGATTCACCTGCTCCATGTGGCGTCGAATATGCTTTGGTGTTTTGTAGTGATCCCACAGGGCACGGCACTCTTCTCGGGTGGGCAAAGCTATCGTTTTTTCGACCATGTCCGTATGACTTCGGCAAACAGTGGGACGACAGAAAGGACGTGAATTTTTTGGATGCGTTTTTTTCCGTTGAGCGCAATGGTATCGGTCACCACGACTTGTCGCAGGCGCGATTTTTGGAGACGCTCAATGGCTGGGCCAGACAGCACCGCATGTGTACAGGCAAAGTAGATGTTACGCGCATTCTGTTTTTTGAGCAGATCAATCACCCCCATGAGTGTGCCGGCGGTGTTGATTTCGTCATCAACGATAAAGACGTTTCTTCCTGCAACATCGCCTTCGATGCGATCAATCACCACCTGGTCGCGGCGTGATCGGTGCTTGAAGACTTTGACCAGTGGAACGCCGAGCGCCGCGGCATAGCGTTCGGATTCCGGAATGCTCCCTTTGTCTGGTGCAAGGACGACGAAGTTATGAAGTTTCTTTTTTTTGAAGTAGCGTACAACGATATCAAAGGCGCGCAGCTC
>SBBP01000072.1 GCA_005239655.1 Candidatus Microgenomatus auricola
GTATGTGCAAAAACAGTCTGGAACGATTGATCACGCATTGAACGTCTCTGTTGATATTGGACGAGCGATTACACTCGAATCGCCACTTGACATCACCACGGAACATGTGGATAATAGGATGTCCGTACAGACGGATTTGACACAGGACCGAACGTTCGAATTTTCCTTCTATTAGACCATGTTTTCAAAAAAAATAGCGATTGATCTTGGCACTGCCAATACGCTCGTTTTTGTACCAAAACGGGGCATTGTGATTAATGAACCATCCGTTGTCGCGATTTCGCTCAAAGACCGTAAAGTGCTTGCTGTTGGTAATGAAGCGAAAGAGATGATCGGCCGCACACCGGATACGATTGTCGCTCAAAAGCCGTTAAAGGATGGTGTGATCGCGGACTACAAGACCACGGAGAGCATGCTTCGGTATTTCATCAATAAAGCCCTTGGCGGGATTCGTCTGTTTGCTCCGGAAGTGATGATTGCGGTTCCCGCAGGAATTACATCAACCGAACGCCGCGCAGTTATTGATGCAACAATTCAGGCAGGAGCGAAAGCCGCATACATCATCAAACAACCGATTGCGTCTGCGATTGGTGCAGGCATTCCCATTGGTTCAGCCTCTGGTCATATGATTATTGAAATTGGTGGTGGCACATCAGAGATCGCCGTGATTTCTCTCGGCGGCATTGTCGCGAACACGTCTGTCCGCATTGGTGGAACAAAGCTTGACTACGCGATTCAAGAGTTTGTGCGCAAAAAATACAACCTCGCAATCGGTGAGCGCACCGCAGAAGATTTGAAGATTCAAATTGGGTCCGCTCTACCACTCAAAGAACCGATGAGCCGCAATGTGCGAGGTCGAGATGTCATTACCGGTTTGCCACGGACAGCAGTGGTCACTTCAGATGACATCACCGAAGCCATTCAAGGTGAGCTGCATGCATTGATTGAAGCGGTGAAGTCCGTTTTGCAGGAAACGCCACCTGAACTGGCTGCAGATGTCATCGAAAAAGGGATGGTATTGTCTGGAGGCAGCGGTCAGTTACGCAACATGGATGAGTTGCTGAGCCGTTCAACCGATGTGCCGGCGTATGTTGCGGATGATTGTTTACTGAATGTCGCAATGGGTACAGGAGTTGCGTTGGAGAATCTCGAATCGTACAAGCGCTCCATCATGGAGAATCGTTAACGAGCACGAGGGATATGGTGATTGGCATTGACGCCTCGCGTGCAAATCTCTTACAACGCACTGGAACGGAATGGTATTCCTTCCACGTCATTCAACAGCTCAAGAAACTCATTCCACCAGAACACCACGTCGTTCTCTATTCAAAAGAAGCCCTCAGGGGGGATTTGGCGGACTTGCCAGCACACTGGTCCTCTCGCGTGCTGCGTTGGCCACCGCAATTGTTGTGGACACAGCTTCGTCTGTCATGGGAGATGCTCACGCATCGTCCAGACCTCTTGTATATTTCTGCACACACGACGCCCGCTCTTGCACCGCGACACACGGTTAGCGTGATTCATGATGTGGGTTTCTTGCGACAGAAAGAGCTCTACAGTAGAATCATCGAGCGTTGGTATCATCGTTTGGCACTGTGGATTGGCATACGGAATTCGGAGCGACTGATTACAGTATCGCGATTTTCGCAGCAGGAAATTCATGCATTGACTGGCACCCCGCTCGAACGGATTCATGTGATCGTAAATGGTGTGAACCCGCGTACACATGCTATTGATCCAGGCGTGCTAACTGCTTATCACATTCGGAAACCCTATCTTCTGACGGTTGGACGCTTGGAAGAAAAGAAAAATACGTTGCGTCTGATTGAGGCGTTTGCACGACTGCGAACAGTGCATGGTTTTGCGGGCCAGCTGGTTCTGGCCGGATCACCAGGATTTGGGTATGAGCGAATTGCGCAGCGGATCGAGGAATGTGGTCTTCGCGATGCCGTCGTTGAGACCGGATGGGTATCTGAGGTAACAGTGACAACACTGATGCATGAGGCCTGTCTGTTTGTTTTTCCTTCGCTGTATGAAGGATTTGGCATTCCGGTACTCGAATCGATGCAAACCGGCGTTCCTGTTGCCTGTTCCGATATTCCTGCACTGCGAGAAGTTGCCGGCGATGCTGCACAGTTTTTTGATCCTCGATCGGTCACATCGATCGCAGATGTGGTGCATGCTGCGCTTGATGCAAAAACACAGGAGGTCTATCGAGCGCGGGGGTACACGCGTGCGCAGCAGTTTTCGTGGAAAAAAACAGCGCAGGAAACGTGGAATGTGCTACAATCTCTACTACAATGAAGACGCCGGACACACTGTTTGAAAAGCTGTACCCACTGCAGAATGCCTACTTGCAGAAGTTGGTCGTTTCTGGCAAAATCAATCATGCATACACGATGGTCGGTGTTCCAGAAGGTGCTCAAGAGAGCTGTATTGCACAGTGGTGTCGTGCCCTCGTTGGGGATACCTATCCACTCGAACATCACCCTGATGTTCTCATGATTGATCGTGTCGACGAAGGGGCAATGCATGGCATCGAAGAAGCAAAACGCATTCGCCAACACCTTCTGCGGAAGCCGCTCATCAGCGCACATCGTATCGCCGTGCTCTCTGGAGCAGAATCGCTCACAACCGCAGCAGTCAACGCTCTTTTGAAAATTGTTGAGGAACCACCACCGTCTGCCGTACTGTTTTTCAGTGTTTCGCGGCCGTTGCAACTCCCAGCGACCATGCGATCACGAATGCAGTTCGTGCACCTTCCTGCACTTGGTGATGCAACTGTGCGCGACGTGCTTGTTGAAGAGGGTATTGACGTCAGAGACATTCCAGCAGCTGTCGCACTTATTCACGGAGCATTTGAACGTTTGATTCAGTTGATGCAGGGTGACGAGAAGCATCAACTTCGTGTGGACGATCAGCAGTTTTGGCTCACGTTTCTTGCAGGCGATTTGGCTTCCCGCGAGCAGTCTGTACAACGTTTTACCGCACGCGGCAGCGAGTCCACAGCCGAAGCCTATGCGCTGCCACGCCTGCTGAACGCGTTGGAGGCGCTTTTGCACACTGAGCTGTTGTCGAAGTGCGGCGCAGGCATTTCGGGCGTCCATGCGGGTGCGCATCGTGTGCTAGAGCCGTATAGTCGTCGTGAGCTCTATGAGCGATTACTTCAGGTTGAACAGTTGAGAATAATGACGAGCGAACACGTCAATAAAAAAATCATATTTGAATATTTGACATTTGCATTATGAAGAAATCGTCTGTACCGATTTCGATTGGAGTAGTGATGCTTGGCCTGACCGTGTTTGGAGCATCCTGTGGGACTGCGAAAGACGGTGGTGTCTTTCAATCTCAAGACCGTGGCGAAAGTTGGGCACAAAAAGTGTTCGTTGGCCAGCAGAAGAAGAAAGTCATCACGATTGCCGACGTGAATGTTGAAGCGATTTTTTTTGATCCCGTCAATCCGGATGTGATGTACATGGGCTCAAAGACAACGGGTTTGTACAAAACAGAAACCGCTGGTGAGCAGTGGATACAATTGGCAACAGGGGCGACACGTGTTCGTGATGTTGCATTTCACCCAACGAATACTGCAACCGTCTATGCACTGCGGAGCACGGATATTATTCTGTCCACTGATGCCGGACAGACATGGGATACGATTTACACTGATCCGCAAGGTGGTGTGATATTGCAAATTCTGGTCGATTGGTACGACCCCACGCATTTGTTGGCGTCCACATCGGTCGGAACCATTCTTGTGAGTAATGACTCCGGGGTCACCTGGAAAGTGCTTTTTGAAGCGGATGAGCCAATCACGGAATTGATTATGGATCCGACGGATAGCCGTATCATGTACGCGTTGGAGTTGGAACGGAATATCTATCGCACAGTGGATGGCGGTGCAAGCTGGTCACCACTTTTTTCGGAAGAATTTCGAGCAGCGACGGATACGATAGATATTGTCCGGTCGTTGGTGATGGATCCGAACAGTGCGCAGACACTGTATACCGTCACTCCTGATGGGATTTATCGTTCAATCGATTCCGGCAGTAGCTGGTCGTATATCACCACGCTCATTGCGAACGGTGCAGACCAGAATAGTAGTATTCGAAATTTGGTTGTTATTCCCGGAAGCCCCGATACAATCCTTTTTACGCAGGAACGTATTATTCACAAAACAGAGGATAACGGCACAACCTGGAAGACGATTGAAAATTTTCCTTCCGGTCGGCGCATTACGGCATTGGCTGTCGACAGTGATCGGCCAGATATCATCTATGCGGGGACAGAACTAGTTGAAGAAAAGAAAGGACTTATTCGCTAGTCTATGATAGACAATACGAGTTTTGAAAAAGCGCTTGCACGTTTTTCCGAAGAGCTCGCGAGGATGAGAGCAAATCGCGCAACACCGACAGTGGTTGAGAGTGTCCGCGTTGAAGTTTATGGAACGACGATGTCGCTTCAAGAACTGGCGTCGATTACCGCACCCGAACCACAACTGTTACTCATTCAACCATGGGATAAAACAGTGGTGAAGGGAATTGAAGCGGCGCTCCGTAAAGGCGAACTTGGCGTCCAACCTGTCGTTGACGGTGATCTCATTCGGTTGCCCTTTCCGCCTCTGACCGAAGACAAACGTCGTGAGCTTGTGAAACTCATGCACACAAAGGCAGAGGAGGCACGCATCGCTGTGCGAAAAGCTCGTGAGGAGTCGCTCAAAGAATGTAAACAACGCGAAAAGGATGGTGAGATTTCTGAAGATGAATACTTTCGATTGGAAAAAGAGATTCAGTCAACTGTCAATCGTTTTAACGATCAGATTAAAGTGCTTTCGGAAAAGAAAGAAAAAGAGTTGATGACGATTTGATGGCTTTCCTCTCGACGATTTTTTTATTTATTGTTGTCCTGGGTTTGCTCGTTTTCGTGCATGAACTGGGTCATTTTTTAGCAGCGAAGCGTGCGGGTGTGCAGGTGGACGAGTTTGGTTTTGGATTTCCACCTCGCATCATCGGCAAGGCGTTCCGCGGGAC
>SBBP01000106.1 GCA_005239655.1 Candidatus Microgenomatus auricola
CAGGTCAGCTGTTGATGAAGTAATTGTCGACGAAATTCCAGAATTCTTCGGAGCGGTTGGACAATTCTATAACGAATTCCCTGAAGTATCTGATGACGAGGTGATCGCTGCGTTGGAGCGGCATTGACAGACCCACAAAAAGGCGTTAAAGAGCATCAGTACAGGAATACGGAGGAATGGGATGAGATTCATTCACGCTGGCCAACCGTGGCCAATCACCCAAGCAGAGACCCCACACTTTCGGCACATGCCGACAGGGGTCGTCGTCGAGGGCCTTGTCGAGCACCTGCGACGTGACGGTGTCGACTACTTCGCCATTCGTGACGGTGGCTACTGGCACCACCCGGAGCTACGGGGGTTCGTGGGGCAGCTGATGGTGCTCTGGCTCGATACCGAGCAGAAACGGCTCGAGCTCCGCACCTACATGCCAGCGCTCACGTTCGTGCGTGTGCTCACCGAGGAAGTGCTGAACTGAACCTCGCTGCTGCCAAGAACCGTCCACACTTTTTTTGTGCCGCGTACCACGACGCGTTGCAAAAGAACCGTGGACGGTTTTGCGTTAACGAACCATATCAGGCGTCACCCATCGACAGCGCTTCTCAAGTTGCGCAAGAGCACGCAACTCCTCCATCCCATTCAGTGGTTTCACCCACCCTGCTTCGGCCATGTCGAGCAACTTTTCCCACGGCTTGCTCACCTGCACTCGTGAGGCGAGAAGCGAAATATCAAACCACGTTTCCGCCAACAACTCTGGAACATCTGCATCATAGATATTTCCTCCCCGGTGAAACTGCCACTTCCCACTTTCACACAACGCCGCATAGAGCAGCCCATGTTGTTTCTGTTTTCGAAAAAAAAGTTCGGACTTCCAGGCTTCGTCTGGTTGAGATCCCCGCGGACTTCCATAGGTCAGCCTGACTGTGGCTGAAAATTGTTTTAAGGTAAGATGAAACTGTTGAGCAAAAAAATCTCGGGCTTTTGCGGCCGCCTGTTCGGATGAGTACTCAGCCAAAAATACTGAGGAAAAGTTTTTTCTCATGCCGAACAGCTTCCAATATGGTGGCAGGGAGGACGCGCGTGTCACCGATCCCACTTTCATCACAACGACCGGGAAAACTTTCTGGACACTCAGAGCGATCCAATCGTTTGGCTGAATCGTTTTGTACACCCTTGTCCATCGCACTCCCCAACCAATCTGCACAACGTGTGTGAGCGGATCATAACGCACAACGCGTGGGCGCACCCCAATGGCCAGCACAACCACACCAACCCCGCCAAGAATAGTCGCACGACTCAATGAACCGGGTCCGAAAAAACCGGGAACAAAAATCGACGCAATGATCAACGCAAGCCCTCCAACAAAGCCGCATATCATAAACAGCGGAACAATCATCCTTCGAGACAACAGTTGTGATTCAGTATTCACCATGCCTCACTACTCTATCACGGAAAAAGCGATTGCAGAAGAACCGGTTGTCTGTGTTGAGCGGCGTTGACTATTCGCGCCGCGCGGCGTTGATCAACCGGCGGGCGTTTTTATACGCAAACTTTTCTTGCACATCTTCGTCAAGCCGTGCGATGAACGCGCGACCGTAGTTGGCGAGTGTACGCCCCACTTTTTTGTCGTATGTCCACACCGCGTCACCGCGATCCGTGGCCCACAAAAATCGATTCGGATGCTCCTCGATGATTGGTTTCCATGTCGCAAGATCAATCGCCATGATCGTATCAAAATCTTCAAAGCCATCCAAAAATTCTTCCTTCGTGCCGTCCGCACGCAACAAATACTGATCCCCATACAGCATATCGACACTGTAGTAGATGTTCGAATACTGATCCATCAACTCACTGATGTACGGCTGGATTTGATCACCGTGAACGATAAAGTTAATGTCAGGGTTGTCTTCGAGTGCGTTTGCAAGGTTATCTTCCTGCCCATCGCCTGGATGAAGGTAAACCATCAACTTGTGTTTGCGCACCACCGGATAGATCTTTTTGAAAATTTCTGCATCAGGCGGATAGTCGTCAGCACTGCGTTCACCACGTTCGTACAAACCGATTTCACCATAACCCTGAAATAATCCGAGATTATCGTTCAGCATCGGTTTAATTTTCTTGGCACCCATAGTTGGTGGGATGTCATCGTCCCCAGGTGGCATGAGGAAATGAATGAATCTGTCGGGATATCGTCGCTCTGCTTTGATCGTCCAGTCGATAAAATCCTGATAGGGATAACTGGTAAACACTGGCAAAACGCAAACACCTGGCTCGTGCCTTCTGCCTTCAATACGCACTTCATCTCACGCAACGAAACGTTCTCACCAAGACTCGGGCGGCGGAGACACGTCGAGTGGAGATGGAATGTGATAATGCGTGTCGATCAACGCACCCTCGTAGTACGGCGCCCATTCATCCTTACGCACATTCGTTTCCGGTGAACAGTGCGACTGTGTCGTGCGTGTTTTTGCTGTAGCCTGTTGTGGATACGAAAACATCGACGGTACGATTACAATGGCTCCAAAAAAAGTGAGGAGCATGAAAATGACAAAGTATTTTTTTGCCATCATCCTATTCCAGTACTCTTGAATTTTGCATTCGACATACGACAATCACTCGCACAATCGCCTCAGCTTGCCAAAATTTATTTCACTACTTCAGTGAATAGATAGTCTTGGCTCACTTCGTAACTGCGGAGCGTTTTTTTGTCTGTTGTGCGGAGATTGATGATGAGGTAAGAATCAGCATCCTCTGGATCCTCCTCCCTTAATTCGGTCTTTGCGGGATCAACACCTGATTGCGTCAGTGTCTGCTTTTTCTTGAGTTTTACTTTATGATCTCTCAAATCATCGATTCTCAGAATCGCTAACAAAACGCTGTCAGTCTTTCCATTCTTTGCGGTGATCACGACATTATCGATTCCATTGCCCGACAGACTGTATGCTTTGAACCCAGATGCTTTATATCCTGTTTTGCTGATCGTTTCTCTTTCTTTCACTTTTCCATTGTACGCGTTCACGACTGCCATTTTCTTTGCTCTCGGAGAAAGCACCAACAAGAAGCCGGTATCCAACACCTCTAACTTCAGATAGTGCTGTACAGTCGTTTTGATATCGGTGTCGTTATCAAAGATTTTATACCGATACACAGAATCATCCATATACGTGACCAAGATGTTTCCGTTCTTTGCACCTTGAATTTTCTTGACCGCGTTGCTGTATGAATACTCACCTTGCTGGTCAGAACCAGGCACATATGATTTGTATTCGGGATGCTTGCCGTTTTTAGACACCGTGTTTACTTCGTCAATATCTCCATCGCCATCATTGTCAACATCATCACCGCCAATTTCAATGCCATTATTTTTTATCGTGTCATCGATATCATCACCATTTGCGACATATCCTGTGGGCGCCGCATTGGAACATTCCACCGTTGATTCTTTTGAATTGCCTAGCGTGTCCTCATCTTCATCTCTATAATACGTGATGTTTGTCGTACCATTTGGATCGGCATCATTACAATCTGTTCCGTTCGCAAGGAATCCACTCGTGCCTGCAACCCCATCTCTGTCGGCATCAATATACAATGCTCCGTAATAAATAGCCCCGGCATTCACAAATCCATTGTCCACTCCAGGCGCTGACATCGCAATATCATCAAATGCATCACCGTTAAAATCTCCCATCGTCACCGCTGTCCCTAATGCATCATTTGCGTTCACACCAGTAAATTGGTAGGTTGATTCTTCGATATTGACAATAGCGTACTCGCCGGAAACAGCAAGAAGAGAAGAGACGTCTTCAATAAGATATGCCGTGCCTCGATCTTGATCACTTGTGTCTGCGCTTCCTGCACCAACAAAGAGGTCGAAAGAGCCATCGTGATTCACATCTCCCAACGTCAGATCACTTCCAATAGCATCTCCTGGCGATAGACCTGTAATCTTTACCTCTGCCACCGCTGGGACCACTTCTGATGAAGCAAATGCGGATTCCTGACCCAAGATGAGATAGATCGCACCTGCACTATCAACATAACTTGATTCTGCGGGAACAGCAATAAACAGATCATCATACCCATCACTGTTAATATCACCAGTGGCCATGGGACCAGCGGCATGATCTTCAGATGATTCACCGACTATTTTCCCATCTGCTGTTGCAAGGCTGCGACTTGTCAATGCAGTGGCCTGGCCATACACGACACAGACTGCACCTGAGTCTGTCCCATAACCATCATCTCCATACACCCCTATCAACAGATCACCATATCCATCTCCAGTGACATCTCCGATCGCGACTCGATATCCTGCCAAGTCTTCACTATTCTCACCAGAAAATTTCACTGCCGCTGATTCAAGTGTTGTTTCTGCTACAAATTGGTCTGCTTGTCCATAAATCAAATACGCCGCTCCGGCGAACGAATTGTTCCCTGTTGCACCCACGAGAATATCATCAAACCCATCATTGTTCACATCACCAACCGCAATCGATTGACCAGCGCTATCAGGAGCGCTACCAATAAACTCTGAATGGATGTCCTCTAACCCAACTGTCGTACTGAACGCGACAGCACTTCCATAGAGAATATAAATTGATCCGGCAGACGTGCCTTGATCCGGTGCTCCAATAATCAGATCGTCATATCCATCTCCGTTAATATCTCCCATTGCCAATGCAGCTCCTGCAGAGTCACTCACTGACGCTCCATCGATTGTCACATCTGCAGCATCAATCGATTGTGTTCCCGATACTGCGATCCCATCTGAAGAACCGTAAATGAGGTACACCGCACCTGTCGATGCAGTATTATTCGGTGCACCAATAAAAAGATCATCATATCCATCTCCGTTGATATCACCGTGTGTAAACGTTTCTCCTGCTTGATTATTTGTCGTTGAGCTTGGTAAGTCGTCTAATTCACTCGCAGAAAATTCCTCTGCAGATACCGGATGCAGAGAAAAAAAGATCCCCATAGTTACTGCCACGACTGTACGCACGTGCTGAGAAAACATATCAATAGAGAATAGACAATTAGTGGCTGTATCGTAACACGTCACTGTACCGATGACTAGGCCGTTTTCCGTTCGCACTTTTCAAATTTGTAACGTTTGGCAGGGGTGGTCGGAATCGAACCGACAGTATTCGCTCTGGAGGCGAGTGGTTTACCACTAACCGACACCCCTATACAGATACAGATGCCAGACAGAGTCTAGCGAAATAGAGAATACCGCATCACTATCGCTCTGGCAACCTTCAGCCGAACGGCAGCACATCGGGCGAACCCGAACTGCGCCGAATTGCCATGACCGAATTCACAGCCGTACGAAAACGCACATCAATACCAGGGAGCGCCTGCCACCGCGGCACGAGCACATCACTAATAACTTTACGATCTGCACGCGGCACTTGCGTCAGTAACACTCCTCCGTCACGATCCGTGAGACGATACAGCATTTGCAATAACCGCGCATGCACTGCTGGATCATTTGTGACAGCGGACATCTCCCTTCTGGACGGGCAAGGTCCACAATGTGTCGACCGTCCAAAACACCGCGGAATGTGTCTTCATAACGGCTCAATGAAACATCGCACTGACCCCAATGTGTTCGACCATCAGTACGTACCTTTTTCTGTGTTGCCTGTGATTCTTGACGATACTGACGCACCAACCGAAACGTTGAATCAGACATAGGTTACACCGGTGGTTGCGGCAACTGCATCAAACGCTGCAGATCAACGACGGCTTGTTTCAGTGTTGTATCATCCAATTCTTTTTTGGACGTGTGTATCGTTTGAGCGATTGCAGAAAATTCATCCGTGGGATGACGCGGAATAATGTGCACTTCCAAATGATCGCGGTCCCCCACCTCTGACGTTCCATCGTGCATCAACAGTGTGAATCCCGCTGAGTGCGTTAGACGCATCACCCAGAACGAAACTTTCTTGAGTAGATACTCCAGTTCATCGATATCGTCAGGGGTGAAACTATACAAATGCGGATCGTGGCTTTTGCGTACGATCATCACATGACCGTTGCATAACGAGCGCCGTGCAACGACAACTCGAAACAACTTTGTTTCGTACAATTGCTCCACGGGTGGAGTATCAGGAGAACAGTAGCGACAATCCTCCGTGGCCATAGCTATTTGCTTTCTTTGTGCAGCACGCTCTTCTTGCAGTGCTTGCAATACTTCTTCAGTTCCAAGCGGTTTTTGAGTTTGCGCACATTCTTGAACGTGTGGTAGTTGTCGCGCTTACACACTGTACACTCTAATTTGATCAGGTTGTCTTGAGACATGGTTTGCGTAAATTACTTTCTAACTGAGCCGATGGTCGGACTCGAACCGACGACCAACAGTTTACAAAACTGCTGCTCTACCGACTGAGCTACATCGGCAGGTAAAACATTTTTTACCTGGCCTACTATACCTGATGTGTTAGGAAGAGTCAACCGAAAGAACAAAAAACATAAAAATCGTATGGAGCGTGCTTCCACCAAGAACACACAGGTGAAACACTTCGTGCATCCAAAAATAACGTCGGTGTGGCAACACGCGATCCAGCACAAAAAAAACCACGCCGACGGTATACGAAATTCCGCCCGTGAAGAGTAGCCAGAGCATCCCTGTGCTGATGTGTTGACGCAACGGTGAGAAGGCAAGAAGAATACTCCAGCCCATCACCACATACATCGTTGTACTGACCGCGGGAGGCAATCGCACACCCGAAAGAGTGAGACTCGCACCAGCCAGCGCCAACCCCCACACCACACCGAACAGCGACCATCCCCAACCTGCCGGAAGAGTCAAAAAACAAATCGGTGTGTATGTTGCCGCAATCAGCACGTAAATCATGGAATGATCAAGGCGACGGAAGAACTGTTTTACGCGCGCGAAGCGACGCGGAATCAAATGGTAGGTTGAACTTGCAACGTAGAGCAGAATCAAACCCGTGCCGTAGAGTGAGTACCCCACAACATGCCACGAGGTGCCGTACCGTGCGCCGACAACAATCAACACCACTAAAACGGCAATGGCTAAACCAACACCGACAAGGTGCAGCACTCCGCTGACCATGTCATTGGATGGATGGTGAAATGACTGTTCACGCATGTACTGTGGGCCGAGAGGGATTCGAACCCCCGAAGGCAAAAGCCAACTGGTCTACAGCCAGTCCCATTTGACCGCTTTGGTATCGACCCAAAATGCAGAAAAAACTATAGAGCAATCGTTGAAAAAGGTCAACCGTCGAGCGCACTATTTCTGTTTGAAAAATTTCCGGATCCGCTGAATCACTTCATCGAGAGACAGTTCTGACTTGACGATGTATGCCACAATCCCAAATTTTTTTGCTGTCGTAACATCCACTTCATTGGACAAATTCGAAAACACAAACACGGCTGCATCGCGCGACGCTCCACTCTTTCGCAGGACTCGTAACACATCAAATCCGCTCATCTTTGGCATCAGCATATCGAGCAAAATGAGATCAAACGCCTGTGCGCTCGCCTCTTCAATGGCTCGACGACCATCAGCAACGGAGACAACAGCATAACCTGCTTTCTCGACTCGAAACGCCATGACACGGCGAATGGCCTCTTCGTCTTCAACAATCAGGATGCGTTTTTTTGTCTGTTCGTTTGGCACTATGATTTCACATCAATACTCACCTCACCTGCACGCGGCTTGCTTCCACGCAGCGGCAGCGTGCACCAAAATGTACTCCCTTTCTGTTCGACAGTGGAGAACCCAATCTTTCCTCCTGACAGTTCTACCAGCATCCTCGCCAAATACAACCCCAAACCTGAACCGCCTTCATGGTGCGATCGTGCATTTGAAGCGCGGAAAAATCGACTAAAGATCTGCGACTGTTCTTGTGGTGGAATGCCAATGCCGGAATCCGTCACTGCAAAACGAATATCTCGCCCGTCTTTTTTGAGCTCGATGGTGACGGTGCCGCCCGCGGGGGTATACTTCAGCGCGTTCGTCAAAAAATTCAGAATGACTTGCCGAATCAACAGTGCGTCGATAGAAACCTTTGGCAACTTCTTCTCGATCTGTTTCTTCACTGTGATCGATTTTGTCTGCCGGTCGTGTTCGAGAGACTTGACGACGTCCAACACCAGCGCACCGAGGTTTGTAGATTTGGGATTCACACTGATGCGACCAGTATCAATGCGACTAATATTGAGCAGCTCGCGAACCAAGGCGACCAACTGTTCTGTTGACTGCAGTGCGTCGTTCAAAAACTCTCTTTCGTGCGGCGCAATACGATCAGAAACCTCAGATTGTAACGTCTCCAACGACCACCGTATTGTTGTGAGCGGAGTACGAAGTTGATGTGATGCCAGTGAAACGAACGTACTCTTTGCAACATCAATTTCCTTTTCTCGTGTGATATCGCGAAAAATATCGATCGCTCCAATCAGTTTTCCATTTTGCAGTACCGGTGTCGCGGTAATTGCCGCTGGAAAATCCGTGCCGTCCTTTCGGCGATAGTAGTAGGGAGATGATGTGCTGGTCGTAAATGGTTTTTTTGAGAGAATCGCTTTTTGGATCGGCCGTTTTTCGATCGGAACCGGTCGACCACGATCATCGGTAATATAGATAATCTCAAACAACGGCCTTCCCAAGAGTTCCTCGGCTTTCCATCCCATCATTCGTTCTGCTGCGGCATTCACCAAAATGGCACAACCGTTCTCGTCGGCAGCAATCACCCCATCGCCAATGCTTGCAAGCAACGCCTTCTCCTTTTGTTCGAGCGAATGTAATTTGCGCATCTGCGGAGCGAAGACATCACTCGCCAAAAACCACGCGACAAGCCAGGAAAAGAGAATCACGCCAGCACAGAGTGCAATCGTCACAACTTTGTCGCCTCCGCGTGCAAATGTCGTCACAGCGAACATGACAGCAAAAACATACAGAAGAATCACAAAGACTTTCCATCGAAATTGCGAAAGAGAAAATGATGTTTCGCTCTTCCCTGTTAAAAATTGATATGTGTTTTTTGTCATGCCTCCACGCGCTGTAGAAAAGAGTATAACAAAACGTGCGAAAAAATGCGAACGGCGTTGCACCCTACTCGTCGCGTTCGGGTTTTTCAAATAACGGCGTGCAAACTTCCTTTTCTTGGGCCAGTTTCTCTTTCACGTGCATGCCCACTTCTGTCGTTGCCAATCCGCCTTGCGCAGTTTCGCGCAGTGCTGACGGCATTTGCTCACCAATACGACGCATGGCATCCACGACTTGATCAAACGGCACTTTGCTGCGAATGCCAGCGATCGCCAAGTCAGACGCTGTGAAGGCATTCATGACCATAAATGTGGTGCGCTTCACGCATGGCACCTCGACCAAACCGCCAATGGGATCGCACACTAAGCCTAAGACGTTCTTCAGTGCGAGTGATGCTGCACTCAAACAGGCGTCCACACTTCCGCCACGCATTTCTGTGATTGCCGACGCCGCCATCGCTGCGGCAGATCCATCTTCGGACTGGCATCCACCGGAGGCACCAGACATCATGGCATTTTCTTCAATAATCAAACCGATCGCCGAGGTATTCAACAAACCGGCAACCAATTCTTTCTCTCCAAAACCAAACCGCTCGCGGACGGCGTAGAGCGAGGCCGGAACAATTCCAGCAGAACCCGCAGTCGGGCATGCCACAATGCAGTTGGAACAGGCATTGGATTCGTTCGTCGCCATCGACCAGACCATCGCTTTCACGGCGATGTCGCTCATGATCATTTCTGGTTTTTCTTTCAGTGCCTGTTCGAGGATGTAGGCATCACCAGTCACCATTCCGCTTTTGGATTGCTGCGGTGTGGTTTTGCCAGTGATGATCGCTTTTCCCATTGCCGCCAACACGGTTTTGATGCGATGTTCGATTTGCTCTCGGCTCAATCCTTTCACTTCCATCTCGTAACGAACAGCAATTTCAGAAATGGGAACATTCAGCTGCTCACACAGTGCTTGGAGTTCGGTCGCTTTTTTGAAAACGTATGACATACGTGTTGATTATAACTGTTGTGGAACACGGTCGTCGGTGACGCCGGCCCATAGACTTAATTGCGGAATCACACTGACGCGCGTCACACCGAGCGTTTCGCGCAATACGCGTTCGACATCACACGGAACAACACTCACTTCGACAACGTAACGAATGAAATCTCCGCTGCGTTTTTTCTCGTGCGAAAAAAACTGTAAAATCTTTGCTCCGCTTGGGTGTAAAACCCCGTAGAGGAGATCCAGAACATTCACCTGGCGATCTACAGTCAGAATAATAATGTCATGCTCACCGGTTAACGAGACTGGCATATCATCAATGCGCGTGATCTCGATCAACCCGCCTCCGAGTGACGAACCCATCACCATCATCTTGCGGTCCCCTCTTTCCATATAGAATTTCACGGTGTTCGGATGGTACCGTTTTCCGGAGTGCGGTTTTGGAACGAAATGCACATCCACCCCCTGTTCCTCGGCAAGGCAAAACGAATTCAACAGCCGCTTATCATGAGGTGGAAATCCCAAAATGCCCGAAACCAGTGCTTTATCGGTTCCGTGACCGTGATAGACTTCGCCAAACGATTGATACAACACGAGAGTCAGCTTCTGCGGCAACTCTCCAAAGAGTGCACGAGCAACATTCCCAAGACGCACAGCGCCCGCCGTGTGCGATGAGGATGGTCCGACCATCACCGGGCCAACGATTGTAAAAATAGAGTGGGCCATTTTCGTGCAGAATCTCCATGAGGGTACCACAGGGAACGCACATGGTCAATCACCATACCATTGAATTTTTCCAGCCCACGTAAACACGATCAGTGATTGATCTCTGTAGTTGAAAATGGTTTACTTGATAGTGCAGTCCGCTGTGCACTTCGATGACTGGGAGACAGCCATGAGGTACGAAGTTTCGTACAGGATCAGCACCCACGACGATGATGGTCCAACCACTGAAAGGAGGCAGTTCGGGGCGGCAGACGACCAGAGTGCGAGGAGGAAAGGAAATCGTATCGCACATGATCGGGTAGAACGAATCACGCGGGCAGGAGGAGTTGCCGCCGTGGACTCGATCGAAGTCAGGCGAGTCTACGAGACGTTCGCTGACCCGATCTAGTCCGCAAGACTGCCGACTGTCCACACCCCACGCTGAAACGTCTTTTGGGACGGCGGCGTGGGGTCTCTTTTTAGAGAAAATTTTACTGGCTCAATTCAATTAGCAAAAGCTGCGCTGTTTTGAATAAATTTAAAAATCAACGCTTGCTGCGATGGTATCAATATCATCTTCTAATGAGTAAACACCAGCAATTTCTAAGTTGTAGATTGAGTTATTTATTGTTACTTCAGGAATAAAATAATGGATCATTTCTGACTGTCCTCCTGTCAGGGGTATAATAAATTTTCTATAAACTTTAAGCGCTGGTTGACCATTGACTTCGACTTTTTTCACAATAGCAGTGCCGTCAAATTCAGCCTCCAGCTTGGTAAAAGCAGTTGAAAGTTGTTCTTCACTTTGATGTATATCGACTACATCCCAAAAGTTAATATTTGGAACATCACCTCCGCCAATCCGCTCATAATCTAAGGTTGAATAACTCACGAGCGGAACACCTCCCGTTCCAGTGCCAACATACCAAATTGTTCCAATTCGATAGTCCGAACCTGTGGATGTCTCTTCTAAATTCATTCCACCCCATTCTTTTCTATAGCAAAAATGAAGTGTAGTTTCCACATCACTAAATTCAATCCAGTTGTCTTCAAGCTCAGAACAGTCAAAAATTCTTACTGTCTCGTTTGTTATCTCATCGTTTACATTTTTTTCA
This sequence comes from Candidatus Microgenomatus auricola, assembly GCA_005239655.1. Lineage (GTDB taxonomy): Bacteria > Patescibacteriota > Patescibacteriia > UBA9570 > XYC2-FULL-38-9 > Microgenomatus_B > Microgenomatus_B auricola_A. The sequence goes on from SBBP01000106.1 coordinate 11,827, forward strand.
GTACCGACTTCAATTTCTCCTACGGTTTCTTCACCAAGAATAGTTTTATCGTTCTGCCAAGAATAAACACCGCCACCTACAATTGCAGCTGTGATTATGATGGATAAGAGAGCTCTATTGTTGGTCATTTTTGTGAATTCTGAGTTTAGATTATCATTTTGTAGGAATGTTTGCAAGTATGCACAGTTGCGAGCCACGCTTCGAAAGATACAGCACCGCATGCCCACTGTTATCTGTAGGTCGCGAGCATGTGAGCATTGAGTTTTTTGGCAAGGTGGGGAAATAAGAATTGGTTCAAACCTTGACGCTCACTCTCTGAGAGATATTTAAAACCCCTGATCACTTTCAGACAATTTTGAGAACCACAGACGCACGCAAAGGAGAACTCGCCTAAATCAAACTCGCTGGTGCAATAATGAAA
>SBBP01000049.1 GCA_005239655.1 Candidatus Microgenomatus auricola
GATTGAGCGCAACCGTCTTGTGGCGCGGCGCGAGTGCGGCAGCCGGAGCCTTGACGACAGGCGAGTTTTCTTCAACCGCAACAGCCTCACCACCATCTTTTTGTTTTCCGGTGACTTTGTAGGAGACCGCATGAACGTCTTCGTCTGAAATGCGGCGGAGTGCTTTCAGAATCGCTTGGTGATACTTATTTTCGAGCCATGTTTTTGTAAACGCATTTGGAACTCCAACAACAACGGCCCCATTATTCTTCTGAAGGATGAACGTCTGTTCAAACCATGTCGTAAATTTGGCTTTCGAGAGTTCGAGTTCCAGCTCGCCGAGGGCGGCTTGCCAGAGTTGGTCAGGCGACATAATAAACATCAACGATGAGAATTTTCTTGTCTGGTCATCCTAACACAAACCGCCCGTTTACTAAACTCTCGTCAACCTGCATATCTTGTATACAACTTGTGTATACACTGTGCATGCCGCGCAAGCCGATAGCACCCGCTTCTCGGAACGAGCGTGGAAGCTATAACGAGTGAGAGAAGCAGCGCGATAGGCTAGAGCGGCCTATACGTGTTGACCCGCGTAGTCGATTCTGGTATGCTCACTGCGCTTTTTTAACAATGATTAGATATGCCGAAACGAACCTATCAACCAAAGAAGCGCCAACGCAAGAAAAGATACGGCTTTCGCAACCGCTCGCGGAACGTACTAAAGAGACGGCGCGCAAAAGGGCGAAAACGTCTGTCCGCGTAAGAACTATGCTGCCCGCACCGCACCGACTGCGCCAGTTTCGTGATTTTCAGCGGGTGTACAGAGACGGAAAGAGCACAACAAGCACGCTTGTGCGCGTGTGCGTTGCGTCAAACACCGTCGATCATACGCGCTTCGGCGTGGTGATCCCAAACAAGCTCATCAAAAAAGCCACACAGCGGAACAGAAAGAAACGACAAGTCCGCGCGGCGCTCCAGGCCCTCCTCCCACACGTACAGCCGGGGCTCGACGTCGTGGTGAGCGCACAGGCAGGGCTTGTAGGAGCGGAGTATGCAGACATTCTTGCTGATCTACGCAACACGTTAACGAAAGCACGCGTGCTATGAAAACAGTTCTCATCCACTGCATTCGACTCTACCAACGAACGCTCTCCCCTGACCACGGGGTGATGGCCGAGGCATCGTTTGTGGGATGCCGCTACTTTCCATCATGTTCAGAGTACGCAGTGCGCGCGCTGCGTAAGCACGGCGTTGTGCGCGGGGCGGGGTACAGCGCGTGGCGCGTGCTACGCTGCAATCCGTTTTCTGCCGGCGGCGTGGATGACATCTAAACTCTTTTAAAAACACATGAAAGAATTTTTTACAACAGTCCTCTATGAGCCGCTCCTTAACACGTTGATTTGGATCTACGATGTGCTGCCATGGAAAGACCTTGGCGTCGCCATCATTTTACTGACGCTCCTGATTAAAATCGCACTGTTCTACCCGTCGTTGAAGCAGATGCGTTCACAGAAAGCACTCCAGGAGGCGCAGCCACACATTGATGCGTTAAAAAAACAGCACAAAGACAATAAAGAGGAGCTGGGCCGCCAGATCATGAAGTTCTACAAAGAGAACAAGGTGAACCCCATGTCTTCCTGTTTGCCAATTTTGATTCAGCTGCCAATTTTGTGGGCGTTGTTCAAAGTATTTTTCGGTGGTTTGGAAACCGACCCGAATACCGGCGTCTTGGTTGCAGCGCAGCTCGAACATTTGTACGGCCCGTTGCGTGAAGCCTACCAATCCGAACCGATCCGCCACATGTTTTTAGGGTTCGTGAACCTTGCAGACAAGCATAACATCGTTTTGGCCGCCCTTGCCGGCATTGTGCAATTTTTGCAGGCGAAGATGCTGACCACAAAACGAGCAGCGGTGAAAACCGCAGGCTCAAAGGACGAAGATTTCGCTGCGGCGATGAACAAGCAGATGCTGTACTTTCTGCCGATCATTACCGTGATCTTCGGTTACCAGTTCCCTGCCGGTGTGACTCTGTATTGGTTGAGCTCGACAGTCTTCACCTGGATTCAGCAGTTGATTTTTTTAAGAGAGAAAAAGAGCGCGGCAGCGACACCGGCGCCTGCGCCAGACACAAAGTAACGCCCGCATGCCAAAAATACCCGCCAAAGAGCTCATTGGACTGCCTGTGGAGACGCAGCACAACGTACACGTGGGCAAGGTTATTGATATTGAAATCGATGTCGACCGGCACAGCGTTCTGAAGTATGTTGTTGCGTCTGGAACGGTTGTGCAACAGCTGCTCAAAGACCAGCCTCGTCTCTTCATTGATCCAACGCAGGTGGTTTCCATCACCGCAGAAAAAATGATTGTTGTTGACCTCGAAAGCGGCGAGACAGTGAATGCGTTTGAAGAGATTGCAGAAAAATCGGCCGCGCAAACTCAGCGAGGAGTTGCTGCGGTTGAAAAATCCGAAACAGAATAGGTCTGCAGCGCACACGAAAAACTTGTTTTCCGGCTGATTTTTTGCTATAATTTCTCTATGACTCCTCCACGCGGAGCAACAAAACAAATCGACAATCTGTTCCAACAAGCGTTTCAGCAAGGGGCGTCTGATTTGCACATTGCCGCCGGCAGCGCTCCGCTGTTGCGTGTGAACGGGCAGCTTGTTGAACTCTCTGCAGAAGGAACGGTCACTCCTGAGCAAGCAGAGAGCATGATTGTGAGCATGCTGAACAAAGCGCAGCAAGAGGAGTTTGCGGACAAACGCGAATTGGATTTGTCGTATGAGCTGCCAAACGTCTGCCGGTTTCGTGTAAACATTCACTGGGAACGCGAACACGCCGGGCTTGTCGCGCGCGTTGTATCAAACCGCATTCCAACCATGGACGAGTTGTACTTTCCCTCGGTGGTGTACGAATTGTTGCGCGGACGACAAGGGCTGATTCTGGTGACCGGGCCAACCGGATGCGGAAAATCGACGTCGCTTGCCGCGATGATCGATTTGATCAATAACGAACGCCGGGACCACATTGTGACACTCGAGGACCCAATTGAGTTTTTACATACATCAAAGCAGTCGTTGATTCGTCAGCGTCAAATGCACTCAGACTTTTTGTCGTTTCCTGAAGCGTTGAAGCATGTGGTGCGCCAGGATCCGAACGTGATTATGGTGGGAGAAATGCGCGACCTCGAAACGATTGCGGCGGCGATTACCGTTGCGGAAACTGGGCATCTCGTGTTAGCAACGCTACACACACTGAATGCGGCGCAGACGATTGATCGCATCGTCGATATTTTTCCGCCGTACCAGCAGGATCAAATTCGTGTGCAGTTATCCATGGAGTTGCGCGGAGTGATTTCGCAGCAGTTGTTGCCGCGCGCGAAAGGGGGACGCATTGCCGCGCGCGAAATTTTGATGAATACACCGGCCATTTCCAACTTGATTCGAGAGAATAAAGTTTCGCAGATCAAAACAGTGATTCAGACCAGTGCAGACGTGGGGATGCAAACACTCGACCAGGATATTCGCAATCTGTACGACCGCGGTGAAATCACCAAAGAGGTTGCGCTCAGCTACATGACCTCGCCGTTGAACTTGAAATAAGCGAAGCGGGTCCAATAAAAAAAGAAGCGCTGTTCCTCGAAACAGACGCTAGTAGTCGACCACGATCGTCTGCTCGCGGTCCGGGCCGACGCCGACCAGGGTCACCGGAACGCGGGCGCTCCGCTCGATCATCTCGATGTAGCGCCGCGCACTCGTCGGCAGCTCCTCCATCGCGCGACAACTCGAGATGTCCTTGGTCCAGCCAGGCATGGCTTCGTACCGAGGCTCCACGTCCTTGTGTTCGACGCACACGTGGATTTCCGGAAGCCCGGTCAGCACGTCGAGCTTGGTGACAGCCCAGCGCGTGATGCCCTCGACCATGACCGCCTGCTTGAGCAGGACCAGGTCCAGCCAGCCGCAGCGACGCGGACGGCCGGTCGTGGCGCCGTACTCCTGGCCGACATCCCGCAGCCGGTCACCGAGCGCGTTCTTCTGTTCGGTGGGGAACGGCCCGCTGCCGACGCGCGTACAGTACGCCTTGGCCACGCCGAGCACGTCGTCGATGACCGTGGGCCCGACGCCGGACCCGGCACAGGCGTTGCCAGCCACGGTGTTCGACGAGGTCACGAAGGGGTAGTCTCCGTGATCCACATCGAGCAGGAACCCCTGCGCTCCCTCGAACAGGATCGTCTCGCCCTTGCGGACGGCCGCGTTGAGTAGAAGCGGCGTGTTGCCGATGTAGCCAGTCAGCCCATCGGCCACGGCGATCACGGAATCGACGATCGGGCCGTGTGACAGCGGCGTGTTGCCGAACCGTGCCAGGCGCCAGTTGGTGTCGACGAGGGCGCTGCGGATGCGCTCCCGGAGGCGATCGTGGTGGAACAGGTCCATGAACTGCACGCCGCGGCGGCCGACCTTGTCCTCGTAGCACGGCCCGATGCCGCGCCCGGTGGTACCGATCTTCTTGTCGCCCGCAGACTCCTCGCGCGCCCTGTCCAGCGCCACGTGGTACGGCATGATGAGGTGTGCGCCGCTCGAGAGCTGGAGTCGATCCGGACCGACCGGGTGACCGGCCTTCCGGAGACTTTCCAGCTCGTCCGTGAGAACCCACGGGTCCACGACGCACCCGTTGCCGATGACCGAGGTCACCCCAGGGTGCAGCACCCCGCTCGGCACGCAGTGAAGGACGGTCTTCTTGCCGTCTACCACCAGCGTGTGTCCGGCGTTGTTGCCGCCCTGGAAGCGAACCACCCAGCGAGCACCTGCTGCCAGATGGTCCACGACCTTTCCCTTGCCTTCGTCGCCCCACTGGGCACCGACGATGACGATGTTTGACATACGTACTCCAGGTGAGAGTGCCACCCTACCCTAGCAAAAATAGGCGGGTTTATGCAAACGCAAAAAGACGCCTCGGTTGAGGCGGGACCCACGATTGTGTTACATAAACTCTTTATACAACGGGGTAATGTCGATATTTGAAATGTCGTGCTGTACCAGCGGCTTCTCGCGCAACGCTAAAACCTTTTCTTCGTACATTGGTTCTTTCGCCTGGTAGAAGATGCCGGTCGCGATGCGCTTGTCCCACTCGTCTGCGCGTTCCCACGCCAGCTGTTTGTTTGTTTTGTCGTACGCAGCGTCCTCCTGCAGTTTGTAGACACGCGATTTGAAAAAGTCGTACGTATTCAGTTTGTTGAATGTCACACACGGCTGCAACACATCAACCAATGCAAAGCCCTCGTGTTTCATAGCCGCTAAAATAATTTCGTGCAGGTGTTTAATGTCGCCGGCAAATCCACGCGCGATAAACGAAATGCCGTCGGATGCAAGCGCAAGCTTGAGCGGGTTGACTGGCGTTTCGATGGCTCCGTGCGGAGAAGACGACGTCTTCATGCCCACCTCTGTTGTCGGCGAATACTGACCTTTCGTCAAGCCGTACACCTGATTGTTGTGTACGATGTAGGTAAAATTGAAGTTGCGTCGCATCGCGTGCATGAAGTGTGCCATGCCAATGCCGTACCCATCACCGTCTCCGCCAACCGCAACAACGTTCAATGAGTGATTTGCGAGGTGAATCGCCTCCGCAACAGGCAGCGAGCGGCCGTGAATCCCCTCAAAGCCGTAGGTATTCACATAGTGGTTGAGTTTTCCGGAACAACCAATACCAGACACAATGCATGTTTCGTGAATCGGCCGGTCAAGCGCAGAAATCGCCTTTTTGACTCCCATTAAAATACCAAAGTCACCGCATCCTGGGCACCAGTCCGGCGCTTCTTTGGTTTGGAGTTGTGCGAGTGGGGATGTCATAGGGATTTGACTCGTTCAAGAATCTCTTCGGGGTAAAATGGTCGGCCGCCGTATTTGTGAAAGTTTGCTGTCATCGCAACACCAGCCTGCTCTCGCAGCCAGCCTTCCAGCTGTCCGAGTTTGTTGCCCTCAACGCACAATGTTTTTTTCGTTTTTGCAAACGCTTCCTTCACCAATTCGACTGGCAGCGGGTCAATATAGACGAAATGGAGGTAGTTCATTGAGACCCCAGCGGCTTCTGCAAGTCGCAGCGCCTCGAGCGCTGTCAATTTTGTTGACCCCCAACCGACAACCGTCACATCGGCATTCTCCGGGCCGTAGAACACCGGTCCCCGTACATCATTTTTCAAGAACGTCTCCATTTTGCGGAAGCGTTTGTCGTTTTGCGCCGTGGTTTCACCTTCGTCTTCAGTGGTAAATCCCGACGGATCGTGTTCATACGATGAATCAATGTGACGTCCACCGGGCATACCAGGGAACACGCGCGGAGAAATCCCGTCGTCGGTGTGTTTGTGGCGGAAATATTTTCCGTCAGCCTTTACGATGGCATCCAGCTGTTCTTGTGTCAGCAACTTTCCACGATCGATGCTCAATTTTGATGTTTCATACGGCACAACAGACTGCCACGATTCCTGTACATATTTATCAACCAACACAATAACCGGCGTTTGGTATTTCTCCGCAAGGTTGAACGCTTCAAACGTCGTATAAAAACATTCTTGTGCATCACCGGGCGTCAACACAATGCGGGGAAATTCGCCTTGCGACGCGTGCAACACAAAACGCAAGTCCGCTTGGCATGTCCACGTAGGCAAACCGGTCGACGGGCCCGGCCGCTGACCCATGACCACCACGCACGGCACCTCGGCAATGCCCGCCATGCCGAGCGCCTCCACCATCAACGCAAACC
>SBBP01000031.1 GCA_005239655.1 Candidatus Microgenomatus auricola
ACGGCAAGGGCTTCCTCGGCACCAACAACACTGCCATCGATTACTCCGCCGCCGAGCGTCATCAAAATTTCCTGGAAACTACTAAACGTCACTTCAAATGACGCATCCACTGTCGTACCCAGCACATCCTCAACGACTGACTGCGTGAGCGCAATGTTCCCGAGTTCCTTTCCGTCATCTTCGCGTTCGCCCAGAGCATAGAAATGCGTGATTTTCTGCAATCCCCATTCTTCGTGCTCAACCTTGGTATCGCGGGGAATAGTCAGAACATACGGCTGCTTGACACCATCCTTTGGAATCGAAACCAAAAACAGCACATCAGAGCGAGCACGCTCGCTTCCGCGTTGATCCGACCCGACAATCAACAGGTGGTATTGCGACGGTGCAGTCACATACAGTAACCCGAACGTCGCCACCAACAGACTGAAAAGCGTGAGAAAAAAACCAGCAAAAAAAGCAGTCGACTTCATACTATTCATCTCTCGTCGGTTCTTCCGACTCGTCGGTCTTGTACTGTTTTTTTAATTTCTCAATGTTGTGCTCAAATCCACTCAACATCGTGCGAAGGTTCTTCGCAATCTGCAAGCCACGTTCAAACTTCCCCAATCCTTCGTCAACACTCATGCCTTCACGTTCAAAATCCGCAACGATTTTTTCGAGTTCGGCGTACTGTTCAGCAAAGGTGGATTTTGCAGATTTCGATTTCCTTGTCATCGCGTTTCGTCTACGGTGGAGTGAACGCTGCCATCCGCAAATCGAGTAGTCAACACCTGCCCGACGTGCGTCTGTACTGCAGATCGCACCAACGATCCCTCAGCGTCAAGCGTCATGGTATACCCCCGCTTCAAGACATGCAATGGGTTCATGGATTGCAATAATTGCGAGAGGTGACCGAGTCGTGTTTTTGCCAACACCAATTCGGATTCATGTGTCCGCAGCGTAACGCAGAGACGTTGATTCATACGTGTCACGGCGTCGCTCTGCTGCCGTGCGCACCGGTCGAGCACGTTGACTGCGCTGCCGACATGCTCGTGCAAAACCTGCACATGCGCAGACAGCCGGTGTTCGCATTGACTGATCAATGCCGAGATCGCACTCAGGACATCACGTTGATCTGGCACCACCAACTCTGCAGCGTTTGTTGGTGTTGACGCACGTACATCAGCAACAAGGTCCGCCAACGTCACGTCACGCTCATGACCAACGGCAGAAACGACTGGAATACGAGATGCAAAAATCGCACGCACGACCTCCTCGGAATTGAATGCCTGCAAATCCTCCAATGATCCGCCACCACGTGTCAAAATGAGACATTCCAAATCCGGATGAAAGTGGTTGATGGCACGCAACCCCTCGACAATGCGTGCCGCGGCGTGCGCACCTTGCACCGGCACATCCGCATGGACAATGTGCAGACCAGACCACCGATTGCGTAAAATGCGCAACACGTCTGAATAGGCTGCAGCGTCCTGACTCGTCACCAAACCAATGCGGCCCGGAAAACGCGGAAGCCGTCGCTTGCGCTCTTGGTCAAACAACCCTTCCTTTGTGAGTTTCGCTTTGAGCAGTTCGAATGCCTTGCGCAACGATCCGTGTCCAACCAGTTCGATCTGCCGTGGGCGAAACACGAATTGCCCTTTCTTGAACACGGTCGGTGAACCGACAGCGCGAATTTCCATGCCATCATCCAGTGGCGTCTGCAGTTGAAACGCCAATGCAAAGCAGGAAATAACCGATACATCATCCTTCAACGAAAACCACACAAAACGATTTTGGGAAACGTGGTAATCACACACCTCTCCTTGAATGGCAACGGTCACTTGCCCAAGGAGTTCGTTCATCTCTTCACGAAACTCAGTAACGGAGTAGACCTTCATGGCAGAACCTACAACTCAACGTAAAATGTCCACTTGTCCTGCTGATACAAACGATAGTCCTCATTGTCATACGGCGAACGAAGCACCAGGTAGTCAGACCATTGTGTTTTAAAGATCAGGTCTGGATTGTCGGCGATTCGACGTGCGATGCTGTCAACAACATACGCATCAACATCCTTCCCCGCATGGAAATAGACTTCTCGCTCTCCCTCAGGAGCTTGAATTCGTGTTCGATAACGATACGCCATAGAGAGTTATGTTAAAAGATCTTCAATAGTGAATGAGAGGTCATGCACTTCTGCATCTGCGTGGGCACATGGCTCGGCGTCATACGGCGTTGCTGGCCGACGCACCCAAACGGCAAACGCATCTGGCCGAACGATCTTCATTGCGTCGATCTCTGAACCGCGATCGTTAATCAGCACCAGTGCTGCCTCACCTGCCCACTGTTTGAGCATATCGGCTTTGGGCTGGTTTATCACCACCACTTCATCGACGAGCGAATCCAATGCGGTACCGTTCATCTTCCGTTCCTGCCACGCCGGAAAACCAAACGACAGCAGGATGATGGTGTGCCGCGCACGGTGACGTTGCAAAAAACCCATCGCATCTGGAAACAAAAACTCATCGGTGTGAGCAAGCACACTGCCAATCACCTCACCAACCAGCAATCGTGTTTGGCCGGTTGCGAGTATATCAAGATGGTGTTCAATATCATACAGTTTCTTTGCCTTCAACTCTCGTTCCGCGGTGCGGTAGTGCTGCTCGGTAATGCCAAGAGGAATAAGCGCAGCAATACACGCCCGTCGCATGGCTTCGGTGTTAAACAGCGTATAATCAAAGTCGACTAGGAGTTGCATAGTGTGTTGATGACTGCAGCAACCTTTTCACCGGAAATGCGTGTGGGTTGATGCTCGTCAGCGATATCGGCACAGCGTAATTCAACGCGCGCGTCACTCAATGGTTGCAGTGGTACGCAGGGTTCAGCGTCATCAGATAGTTCGCGAGTCCCCGAATCCACGAGCAGCGTATGTAATTGTGCTGGAGCAAGGTAGCGTTGAAACACACGAGCAAAGTCATCGGTAGTAAAACCGTTCGTTTCACCGGCTTTGGTAGAACCATTACACACGGCAACCACTCGAGCGCTTCCTTCGGCAATCGATTGACCGACTCCATCCACTAACAAATTCGGTACGATGCTGGTATAGAGGTCCCCCATGCTCAGGACAACCAGGTCTGCGTCACGCAGTGCAATACGCACAGCTGGCGTTGCCGAGACACTCGGCTCCAGCCACAACTGTTCAATACGCAATGCCGGGTCATGCGTCGGCACGTCAATATTGGTTTCACCATTCACAACTGTGCCGTCACTCAGGCGAGCACAGAGTTGCGCGAGTGCATCAGTCACTGGCAACACACGTCCACGTGCACCACATGAACGCATCAACGAATCGATCGCCTCTTGTGGGTTGTTTAACTCTCGCATCAATGCCGCCAAAACAATATTCCCGACAGGGTGCGGTGCAAGCGGCCCATCCGTGAAGCGGTAGTTCCACAGGCGATCGCGTGCGTCATCCGACGAAGAGAGCGCAAGAATACAACGACGGAGGTCGCCAGGTGGAAGCACATGATAGGCCTCGCGCAATACGCCGCTCGAACCACCGTTATCCATCACCGAAACAACGGCGGTGATATCGTGTGATGACGATGCCAAAAAACGCAATAACTCAGGTTGTCCAGTGCCACCACCAATAGTAACAATTTTTGCCATAACGTATGGCATTATACACGTTTGTCTTGCGCAAGAAAACGCTCAATCACTGGAATGTCATCGGGCTTCGTGAGTGTCACCCATTCTCCGTCCACGCGATCCGCTTTCACGCGGCGATCTGCTGCTAATCGATTCAAGACATCCACAAACTCGTATTCGCCACGCGGCGAGAGAGCAACGCTCTGCGCCACATCGATCACCTCAGGTTGGCAGACGTAGAGACCCAGATTGATGAGCGTGCTCACCGGTTGTGCGGGTTTTTCAACGACCTCCTGTACAAAACCATCCGCATCAACACGGACAACCCCAAACGAACGAGGGTCCTCGGAAGCACCAACCGCAACATGGGTATACCCATCGTCGTGCAGCGTACGCATGATCGAGGAATGGTAGAGCATGTCTGCGTTGTACAAGATAAACGCCTCATCGTTAATCTGCGAGGCTGCGGCACGCACCACAACCGCAGTTCCGTAAGCATCACCCACAACCGCAGTCTGATCAATGAGAGTGACTGGATACGGCAACTGCTGGATATAGTCGCGCATCTGTTCAAAATGATGCCCAGCAACAACAATCATCTTGCGACATCCGATGTCGCGTAGAGACTCTAAAACGTAGTGTAAAAACGACTGGCCACAAATCGGCACGAGTGGCTTTGGGAGGGAGTCGGAAAGCGCGCCCATGCGAGTTCCACGTCCAGCCGCTGCAATGACCGCAGTACGAATCATAGAGAACGGAGATGATGCGCGATGCGGTACAGTCTTCGCCACAACGGCTGACGGACCAATTCAAATGTACCGTGGTATGTGCGCACTCCGCCACCAAATCCGGCCTTGAAACGTGAAACAGAAGCCAGACGGTGCGTCTCGTCACCTTCAGGAGCGATGCCGTAAAAGTCGTATGCGATATCACCACGAGCATGTGCACGTTGAATACCGCTCCACTGCAAGAGGTAGGGGGCCATATATTCTTTTTTGACATGCGTTGAAGCGCCATGCACGTACGACGTTACGCCTCGATACGAAATACAGATATTCATCGCCAAAATATCCTGTCCATGCTGCGCAACGCCCAGTTCTAACAATCCTGCATCACCAAGCACACGAAGCATCGTCGCGTAGTATGCACGCGGATGCGAACGAATACCTTGGCGTGCACTGGTCTCCGTCACCAACGACCACCACTGATCGCTCAATGCATCCCACTGGGGGTCCTCATTCCGTGTCCACCACTGCACCTGCACACCTTTTTTTTCGGCAAGCCCAATGTTATAACGCGTCTTCTGTTTCATCTGCGCACGTAACGCATCCAACCCCGCGTGCAGATCCAACACACGAGTCACCGCCGGCTCAACGTCGTGCACCGGGATGCCCTGGTCCGCAAACGTACCCGAG
>SBBP01000008.1 GCA_005239655.1 Candidatus Microgenomatus auricola
GCTGCCGATGACGTCATGAGCGCTTTGCTCGTCGGGTTAGACGAAACCATTTTTGAAAAACTCTGTCCGCCTCAAGGCTGCAGAGGTTCACAGTGTTACTTTTATGCCTTTGGCTTGCCAAGATGTACACCGCGTAAACTATGGCAATCCAACCAAAATTCTCATTCTCAACCCTAGCGGCTTACTCAAATCTTTTTTGGCTTCAGCTTGACTCTTTTGTTTGTTTTTGATACCATTCCGCGTCCTCACCAGCATCCGCTGGTTTTGGTTCGATTCAACGTACTGAGGATGCGGAGGAAAAATTGGAAAAAATGGGTTTTGTGTTGTTGCCGAACGAGGAGATGGAAAGGTACCTCGTCCGGGTCTCGCAGGAGGCGCGCCAGTACGGAAACCGGCTCGTGCTGAACACCACGCACCCGCGTGGTCCGCGACCCCACCTGTCGCTGTTCCACATGATGGTGGACGAGCCGCAGATCCCGGCGATCATTGCCGCGGTCGCCTGTGTGGTGATGCCAGTTGTGATCGAAGGGGAGTGCTTCAAGATGCATCTCTTCGGCGGCAACTGGCTGTTCCTGCAGACGCGTGGAGATCGGCTGCTCGAACTGCAGGATCTCGTCGTCCGTTGCGTCGAGTCTCTCCGCAGCGGGGACGTCGAGGTCTCCTGGGAGATGTCGCCCGTACAGCAGCAGGCGCACCGCACGTTCGGCTACCCGAACGTGGGTGAGGCGTGGGACACCCACTTCACCTACGGCTACGTCGCCGACGGCTCGCTGGTGCCGGAGCCTCTCCGGAACCTGGAAGTCGACCTGACGTGGACCGCCCGCGCCATCGCGGTCGTCCGCATCGGCGACCACGGCACCGCAGGCGAAATCCTGTACGTCCGCCACCTCGCGCGCCTCTCGACCTAGGCGTTCGAGGCTTCTTTTTTATTTCTGCAATAATAACAACACCAACCCAGTCATTTTGTCTTTTTCTGCTGCGTCACTTTCTGCAACGAGAAGAGTGAGGGCTGTTAATGCCTCCGGTGTCAAACTCGCCCTCAGAACACCTGCTTTGCGCAGAAACCAAACGAACGCAAGCGCACCACTGCGTTTATTCCCATCAGTGAACGGATGATTCTTCACAATGAAATACAATAGATGAGCAGCTTTTTCTTCAACCGTTTGGTACAGTTCTTTACCGCCAAAAGTCTGAAATACATTTCCGACAATACCCTGGATTGCTCTTTCTGATCGCTCCTGACCAAACAATGCTGTCGCTTGCTTCTGCGCTCGCAATTCTTCTTTAAAATTTTCCAGCACCTGAGATAACTCATCTGCAGTCACGGTGACCTGTTTTTTCGTGATGCCTTTTTTTGGAAAACGTTGAGTGTCGTACGCATCCAACGAAAACCATGTGCTTGCAAAGGCATTGACGAGTTCAAGCACATCTTGCGCATGTATGCGGCCTCCTACTGGCAGCAGCGCTTTGACGTCACTCACGGCCCGTAAAAACTGTTCGTAGTTGTAGGCAACACGCTTCTTGTTGATTGTGTATCCGTGGAGTATGTGCTGTTTCAACGTCTTTGTCGCCCAAATGCGAAATTGAGTGGCTTGTTTTGAATTAACACGATAGCCCACAGAAAGAATTGCATCGAGGTTGTAGTATTCAATCTGGCGCTTCACTTCTCGTTTTCCTTCCATTTGAACTGTTTCCATTTTGGAAACAGTTGTCACTCTTTCCAATTCTCCCTCATCATAAATATTTGCCAAATGCTTGGAAATTGCGGGATTCTGCACTCCAAACAGTGCTGCTATTTGTGGGATGCTGCCCCAAATCGTTTCATGCTCAAAGTCACCGCGAAATTCAATTTGACCGCTTTTCGCTTGGTAAAGCACTAATTCCTGACGAGACGCCCTCTGCGTTTTACGCTTCTTTGTCATACGTGTAGTGTATCATTAAAAATAACAAACCCACTTCTTCGGTGGGGACGTCACTGTAATAGTAGCAGAAAAAAGCACAGAAAAAAAACCGCGAGATCACGCTGTAATATCTCCTTGTCCTCCCTCCATTTTCCTGCTACAATCCAGAGGGTTCGCGCGCTCTATTTTCATCTTACTTTAGCCAATTTGTATGCACATTTCCTGGCATGGTCTGTCCTGCATAAAAATACAGTCGCAAGACACGATTCTAGTGATCAATCCGTACCAAAATTCCTTTGGCGTTGTGATGCCAAAGTTCAAAGTGAATATTGCGGCATCAACTGACCCCGGAAACGACCAAACCAACAACACCAGCTCTCTCCAGGGTGAGCCGTTCTACATTCACACCGCAGGCGAATATGAAGTGAGCGGCATGTTCATTACGGGTGTTCAATACAACGGCGGCCGCGTCATGTATTTGATCGAGTCCGAAGGCATTACCCTTGCCCACCTTGGCACTGTCTCCACGGAACTGACCGACGAGCAACTGGAAAAACTCGAAGGGGTCGATGTGCTCTTTCTTCCGCTCACCTGTGAATCGGGCCACAGCTGTTCTCGCATGGTCAGCCAGATTGAACCGCGGTTGATCATTCCCGTGCAGTACAAAACTGGCAAGTTCACGGCGGACCTTGCGCCGTTAGGGAGTTTTGCCAAAGAAATGGGGGTGAAGGATACCAACGGTGAAGACAAAATCATCTTGAAGCTCAAAGATTTACCTGTTGAAGAGACACAAGTCAAAATTCTGAACACTGCGTAACATGCCCACACCACGACACCGCGCCACACGACAACGACAGCCCGCGACAGCGCCGCCGCATCACACCACTCCAGAGGAACGCAGAAAATTCCTGGTCCTCGTGGTGATGGCCGGTGTTGTCGTTGTGCTCATTTGGATCGCAACACTGCCGTGGAACCTGCAGCCGGATGGCCCCACTGCTCCGGGGCCAGGCACGCTCTTTGGAACCATTGCTGAACAACTTTCCGCCTCCTCACGAATCGCCGATGTTTTTCGCGACGTGAGCGAAGCAAAACAATCGCAGTAACCGTCTATGCCTCACAAAAAGAACACAACTGAAAAAGCAACGACACCGGAACCCAACAACCATATTGGGAGTGTGCGTCTTCGCCCGATCACCGACGAAATGTCCAACTCCTACATCGACTACGCGATGTCGGTGATTGTGATGCGCGCATTGCCGGACGTGCGTGACGGTTTGAAGCCCGTGCATCGCCGCATTTTGTATGCGATGTGGGATATTGGTTTGAAATCAGCCGCAAAATACCGTAAGTCCGCAACGGTCGTTGGTGAAGTGCTTGGGAAATACCATCCGCATGGTGATGTCGCGGTGTACGATTCACTCGTTCGCTTGGCACAAGATTTTTCCATGCGTCACCCGTTGGTGAACGGGCAAGGAAACTTTGGCTCTATGGATGGTGATTCTGCAGCCGCCATGAGATATACCGAGTGTAAGCTGGAAAAAATTGCTGAAGAAATGCTGGGCGACATCGATCGCGAGACCGTCGACTTCATGCCCAACTATGACGGTGTACACAAGGAACCAAAAATCCTCCCGTCACGTGTGCCACAACTGCTGCTGAACGGTTCTGTTGGTATCGCGGTTGGCATGGCGACCAGCATTCCGCCGCATAACCTCGGTGAGTTGTGTGACGCCACTGTTTACCTCATTGACCATTCTGACGCAGAAACTGAGGACTTAATGGGGTTTGTGAAGGGACCTGACTTTCCGACTGGCGGGCAAATTTTTAATGTAAGCGACATCAAACAGGCGTATGCCACGGGCCGTGGACCAATCGTCACGCGTGGGAAAGCCGAAATCATCGAGGAAAAATCCGGAACCCACACCATCATCGTCACGGAGATCCCGTATTTGGTGAACAAGGCTTCGTTGATCGAAAAAATCGCTGACCTCGTGCGCGACAAAAAAATCGACGGCATTAAAGATTTGCGCGATGAATCAGACCGCGACGGTGTGCGCATTGTGGTTGAGTTAAAAAAAGGATCGTACCCGCAAAAAATCCTGAACCGTTTATACGCACTCACGCAACTGCAAACCACATTCCACCTCAACATCCTAGCGTTGGTCGATGGCATTCAGCCGCGCGTGCTCACACTCAAGATGGTACTAGAGGAGTTTATCAAGCACCGCGAAGAAGTGGTGAAGCGTCGCACGATTTTTGACCTTGCCCGCGCTGAAGAGCGTGCACACATTTTGGAAGGATTGGTCATGGCGCTGGAAAAGATCGACGCGATTATCAAAACCATCAAAAAGTCGAAGGATAAAAATGACGCCAAGGTTAATTTGATGAAGCAGTTCAAGATGACGGAACGTCAAGCCATCGCCATCTTGGAAATGAAGCTGCAAGCGTTGGCGAACCTCGAACGCATCAAAGTCGAAGAAGAGTTAGCAGAGAAACGCAAGCTGATCAAAGAGTTGAAACGACTACTCGCGTCCCGCAAAGAACTGCTCGGTGTGGTGAAAGATGAAATTA
>SBBP01000056.1 GCA_005239655.1 Candidatus Microgenomatus auricola
TTGCTGAATTGGTTGTGGGATCAAAAGGATATTTGTTTTCGTTTCCGTTTAGCGATCAAACGATTTCCATTCGTCTTGGTTTATTTTGCGTTGTCTTTTTGGCGTACATCATTTGGGTGATTCGTGAACGCAACATTCGGTTTTTTTCGTGGCCGTTGTGGAAGCCCTATCTCATGTGTATTGCTGCAGTGGGGTTGGCCGTTGTTGTTGGGCTTGCGCGTGGAAATAGTTTCACGAACGTATTCCTCGATGCAAATGGATATTTGTACTTTGGGTTGATTGGTCCGCTCACGCAGGCAATGCGAGAGCAGCGTCATGTGCATCAACTTCTGGCAACACTTGGTGCGGCTGCAATTGCGATGATGGGCAAGACCATCATTGTACTCTTCATGTTTGCGCATTTGGAAACATTTACCTATACACTGCCTGAAGTCTATAGATGGATACGTGATACCGGTGTGGGAGAGATTACACGCTTTCCAAATGGTTTCGTACGTGTATTTTTCCAAAGCCATATCTACGCTGTTTTTATTTTTTTTGTGAGTGGGATTGTGCTGATCATGAGATTTGCCGACCGCACTGCCTTCCCGCGAGCCAAGAGCTACCTTTATTGTCTCGCGGAAAAACAGATGCGTTGGCAAATCTCAGTATTTGCTCTATCAGCCATAACTATATTCCTTAGCTACTCGCGAAGTTTTTGGGTTGGAGTAGTCGCAACATTACCCGTCATTGCGGTATGGGTACTGTGGAGGGAACGGATCGGTTTTCAACGTTTTACTGTTTCTTGTCTGCTGCTCGTAGTTATCTGTCTTCTTGACTTCGCCCTTATTATCGGTCTCGTGAATTTTCCGCTACCCGGGCACGTGGGCGTGAGTTCTAGTTCACTGCTGACAGAGCGCACAGGAAATATCTCAGAAGAACCTGCGGCTTCGACTCGCTGGCAGTTGCTGCGTCCACTCATTGATGCTTCGCTCGAACATCCTGTTCTGGGTTCAGGATTTGGTCGGACGATTACCTATACATCCGCGGATCCGCGTGTTCTTCAAGATCACCCTGACGGTCAGTACACGACGTACGCTTTTGAGTGGGGCTACCTCGATCTCTGGTTGAAAATGGGAGTGGTTGGTGTGTTGGCCTATGCGTGGTCGTTTGTTTCGATTTTCCGAAAGGGGTTTCATCAGAGACGAAATCATCCTGACGAACGCATGTGGACTGTTGGTGTGTTGGCAGCACTTGTGTGTTTGCTTGCGATCCATGTTTTTACGCCGTATCTCAACCACCCACTGGGCATTGGCTGGATTCTGTTTGCATCGGTGTTCTTCACAACAACATTCTATGAACACCGCGCCTAGTTTCTCCATTGTTGTCGTTGTCTACAGTGAACTAGATTTTATTCCAGGGTTGTGTGCGTCATTGGGTGCGCAAACTGTGCAGCCAGCATCGATTGTGTTTGTGGATAATTCATCTGATGAACGGATGCGAAAAGCCATCCAAGAGCATTGTCCACGAGCACACATTCACAGCGCAGGAAAAAATTTGGATTTTTCGCGTGGAGTGAATGTGGGTATTTCCAAAACAACGTCAGATTTTGTGTTGCTCTTGAATCCGGATATGAAACTTGAACCCACAATGATTGCAGAGCTGATGAAACAGATTCAAACCGACGATCGGATTGGGGCTCTGGCACCAAAGTTGCGTCGACTCGAACGCGAGGGTTCGCCCACACGGATCGACAGCATGGGAATCGCGACCAACCGTTCACGACGATTCTGGAATCGAGGAGAAGGGGAAGAGGATCGCGGTCAATACGATACCGATGAAACATTCGGCATTGCTGGCACAGCGATTCTTTTTCGACGCACGGCATTGAACGACATTGCTACACATGGCGGCGGAACGGCACAGGAATATTTCGACGAGGATTTTGTCGCATACAAAGATGATGTCGATCTCTCCTATCGCTTGCGACACCGTGGATGGAATATCGGCGTTGTTCCGTCTGCGGTTGCCGATCACCAGCGTACCGCCCGTGAACAGAAGCAGAAGGGACTGCATTTTGATCGAAGTCAAAAATCGCTTCGCGTGCGTGGCAATTCTCTTCGCAATCACTGGTTTTGCATCATCAAAAACGAGCCGTTGATGAACATACTTCTGGATTTTCCGTGGATTTTTTGGTATGAGTTTCGCAAATTTGCCTATGTGCTATGCTGTGAGCCGTCAACGCTCAACGTGTTGCCATCGGCCATTCGATTGCTACCGAACATGCTTCGTAAGCGCCGCGCGATTCTCTCTTCGTCACGTTGCACACCGCGCGATCTCCGTGCCTGGTTCCATTCATCCGTATGAAACTTTCTTTCATCATCCTTGCGTACAAAGAGCGTGATCTCCTTCGCCTCTGTCTCAAGAATATTCTCAATCTCGGATTGGAGAAGCAGGGGATCACATACGAAATCTTTTTTGTTGATAACGGTTCAACGAATGGCTTACCTGAAATGGTGCGGCGACTCTACCCGCAGGTTCATATTCTTTTGAACGGAGCGAACCTGGGGCACCCAGGCGGAAACAACACTGGGTTGAAAGCTGCGCAGAGCGAGTACAGCCTCATGATCAATCCGGATATTATTTTCCGCGATGTCGAGGACATCACGCGCATTCTTGCGTATTTGGATGCGCATCCAAATATTGGTATTCTCGGACCAAAGCTACGCAATGCGGATGGAACAACGCAGTACTCGTGCTATCGTCGTTACTCACGTTGGACACCCGTCTATCGTCGCACACTGCTGGGGAAGTGTGGGTTTGCACGACGAGATATTGAGCGACATCTCATGATGGATTTTGATCATGAAACCACATGCGATGTGGAGTGGTTGCTGGGCGCCTGTTTTTTCATTCGTAAGAGTGCCATGGACGCCGTCGGATATATGGATGAAGATTTTTTTCTTTACTTCGGCGACTATGAATGGTGTGACCGGATGCAACGGAAAGGATATCGCACGGTCTACTTTGCGGAGACGAATGGAATTTTTCACTACCATCAACGTGAGTCGGCCTCAAATCGGTTTACCATCATGCAGCTCTTTTCCTATGTCACACGTATCCACATTCGTGACTGGATGACCTACGTGAAAAAAACAAAATCATATGAGCAATCTTCTTGAACATCAGAAAGAATTGGAAGCGCATCCACAACAACCGCAATCAACGGACAAGCGTTTTTGGTGGAAGCGTCTCTCAAAATTTCATCGGATTCTGTTATCCCTGCTCCTGTTTTTTGTTGGTCTGTTCGTTGCACTCGCGCTGTGGGGTATTGTGAACATTCGAGCAGCAAAGGAAGTCTATGCTGAGGCGCTTGCGGCGAAGAAGAGTTTTGAATACGCGCAAGTGGCCATTGGTAATCAAGATTTTGCTCGCGCCGAGAACGATTTAGGTGAAGCACGAGACCATTTTCAGAGCGCAAAACAACTGTCAACGCGTTTTCAGGTCTATCGCATCATTCCGGGTGTTGCGCGTCAAATGAAGGCACTGAATAACCTACTGCAAGCCGGAGTGAATTTGTCTTCAGGTTTACAGAAACTGGCGGTCGTTGGTGGACGCGTAACCAGTGTTATCTCAACAGATGCCAGCGGCTCCTTTGCTGATCTCTCCATTGACGAAAAGCGGGCCATGCTGCAGCAATTGAGTGAGTCTGCCGCAGATTTGCATGGTGTGAAGTCCGAGGTGGAGTTAGCGATTCTGTTACTTGATGAAATTCCTGAAAAAGGGCTATTCAAAACCGTTCGGGCAGCAGTAGAACCAGTGAAAGATCAACTCCCACTGCTCGAGTCATTGATCTACCAAGCCATTCCCGCTGCGGAGACCTTGCCGAGCATTCTGGGATATCCAGAAGAAAAGACCTATTTGTTTTTATTGCAGAACAATCGAGAGTTGCGTCCCACGGGCGGATTCATTGGGACCTACGGAATCCTCAAGTTGAATGCAGGTGAAATTGCGGATTTCAAAACCGACAATATCTACAATTTGGATAATCCCGTGAGCAACATCATCACTGAGCCGTCACCAGGGCCAATTGCCGAGCACACGAGCACTCAGAATTGGCTGCTACGTAACATCAATTGGTCACCGGATTTTCCGACAACCGCACAGAAGGCAGAGTCGAAATACTACGAAGAAGGTGGAACGGAACAAGATGTGGATGGGGTGATCGCGGTGACGCCAACATTTATCGAATCGTTACTGACACTCACTGGGCCGATCACAGTTGACGGCATAGAATTTACCACGGAAAATCTTTTTGAGACACTGGAGTATGAAGTAGAGATTGGATATGTCAACAACGGTGATTTGAATGCAGACCGCAAAGAGGTGATTGGGCATCTCTCTTCTGCGCTGATGGATCGACTGCTTGCGCTGCCCCGTGAACAGTTTCCGCTACTCTGGAAGACGTTTGTTCACAATGTCGATTCGAAGCAGGTGCTCATTTATGTCGACGATCCACTTACTCAGCTGTTGGTGGAAGATCAAAACTGGGGTGGAGAGATGAAGTCTACGGACGGAGACTTTCTGATGGTTGTTGACGCAAACCTTGCTGCACTCAAGACAGACGAAAAGATGGAGCGCACGTTATCGTATCATCTCTCACGACAGGAAAATCAGTATGTCGGCGAAGCGGATATGCACTACGTGAACACCACGCAGCGGATCACAGATTTTTATACACGCTATCGAACCTATACTCGAGTCTATTTGCCGTACGGAAGCCAACTCATTTCGGCTGAAGGGTTTCTTACGAATGATGTTAAGGTTCACCATGGTGTTCCGACTCCGCCAGAAGTGAGTGAAGAATCGTTCACGCGTCCGGATGGCTCAACCGTGCGCTACACGGTTGTTGGCGGGTTTACATCGATTGAACCAAAAGAGGATCGCCATCTCATTGTTCGCTATGCATTGCCTGAGGCTGTCGTACAGCAGATTGAAAGTGGTACATACCATCTGTATGTGCAAAAA
>SBBP01000023.1 GCA_005239655.1 Candidatus Microgenomatus auricola
GCACGTTCGCAACGCTCAACCTCACAGACCGACCAACCGCTGCCAAAACCGGCACAAGCAACGACTTCCGCGACGCCTGGACCGTTGGATACACACCATCCGTCGCAACCGGAGTCTGGACAGGTCGCAACGACTTTCAACCGATGGGTTACCTGGCTGATGGGATCGTCATCGCTGCGCCAATCTGGCGGGCCTACATGGCGAGCATTCTCACCGGAACGCCATCAGAAGAATTTAAAACACCGTCCTACACACCGGCAACCGAAGTGCTTGGCGGTGCGATTGAACAGACGGTGACCGCCTCCGTCGACTCCGTGACTGGCGCGGTAATTCCCGACGAGTGTCTCGACTCCTATCCAGCTGAATACGTTGCAACGAAAGAGTTCAAAGAAACACACACCATTCTCCACTATGTCAACCGCGATGACCCCACTGGCCCGCCGCCCGACGACCCGCGCGCAGACCCCATGTATGAGCCGTGGGAAACCGCTGTCCAGCAGTGGATTCGCGGCGCCGGGCGCGAGAACGAATACCTCACCGACGCAACACCGCGCGCCGCGTGCGACTTGCGCAACAAAAACCAGCAACCGAAGGTGCGCATCACTTCACTCGAAGAAGGCGCCGCCTACACCCGCGGTGAATTTGCGATCACCGCAGACGTTACGCCTGGAAAAGGACGCACAATCACCTCCGTTGAATATATAATCGACGTCATTACGGTTGATTCTGTTTCTGGCGCAACAATCACCGCCGAAGAAAGCGTGACCTCGGCCTACAGACCACGAACGCTCACAGCAGGAAAGCACACGGCGTACGTTCGCGTCACCGACGACAACGGCAACACCGCTCAGGATGCCATTGATTTCGAATACCTTGGGCGGTAAGCACGCAACAGGCGTTTACTCCTGCTCTCCCTCGTCCCTGGGTAATAAAAAATGAATGCGCACAATTTCTGGTCGCCCGATCCGCTCGTTCATCGCTGAAATAAGCGCCTCTTCACACATTCGAATTTCCTGCGCAACTGCGGGATGAGCAACGGCGATGGTGAGCGCTCGTTGTTTCACATATTTCGGTTTTGCGTGTAGTTCTACGCCCTCACCGAACCGCTCTTGGAGAACCGCCCGCGCGTGTGCAACCGACTGATAGGCGTCGACTTGCTTTGCAACGCCGGCGCGCTCCAACGAAACACGCAAAAACGAAGAGGAAACCTTTCGGAACATAGCCGCTACTGTTTGATCGGCATTATGATATACACGTACTCTTCACGTCCTTCTCCGTGTGGCCGCAGTACACCAGGGCTTGCATTATCAATCAACAACACGTCGACCGATTCAGATGTGAGTGTGTTCAACGCATCAAATACGTACCGGTGATTATAAATCGCATGGTTTGAATCGCCAGTGATTTCGGCTTCGACTTTGCTTACGTTTTCTCCCAGCTGGTTATTGACCGTCGTGAGTGTGATTGTCTGTTTTTCTGGAGAAAAGTGAATGCTCATATCGTGGATGCCTGATTTGGAAAATAAGCTGGCTGCCCGAATTGCTTTCATCAACGCGTCGCGATTCACAACCGCTTCTGTCCGTTGGTTCTGCGGGATAATCTGAGCGTAGTCCGGGAATGCGCCTTCAATCAAACGCGTGCTGAGTTCCACGTCTGCAACGACAAACATCGCCTGATTCTCTGTGCAGTAGATCGCCACCTCTCCTTCTGCTCCTGGTAAAATACGAGACAACTCGCTCAGTGCGGCCGCCGGAATGATTGCAGACCATTTTTTTTCAGGCCGTTTTGCGATGTGCATTTTGCGTTCCACAAGGCGATAGCTGTCTGTTGACGCAAGCGCCAGTGTTTTTTCATCCACAGAAAACAGAATACCGGTCAGTTCTGGGCGAGATTCATCTTTGGACACCGCAACGAGCGTTTGGCGCAGCGCCTCTTCAAGCTCTGCCGCCACAACGGTAAACGATGTTTGCCTGTCAACGTCGGGAATAATCGGAAATTCCGCTGCTGCCTCTCCGTTCATTTTTGTATTTTGATTTTCCGCACGAATCACAAGGCTATTCCCTTCTTGCTCAACATCCACTCGCTCTGCGCTGACAAGGCTGACGTAGCTGGCAAACACTTGGGCTGGGATAGTCAGCGCCCCCGTCTCCTCCACCTTTCCGCGGACGAGCACACGAATGGCAATTTCCAAGTTCGTCGACGAAAGATGCACACCGTCCTCCTTTGCCTCCACAAGGACATTATGCAAAATGGGAAGATGAACATTACGAGAGGCAACATGCGAGACGAACACCAATCCGCGGTTAAGATTTTCCTGTGTGCAAGAAAATTTCATATCATATTATTTATAAAAGGATATAGATCTATTCATAATAGTAATACTAAGGTGTGTGGACAGAGAGGATAAGTCATTACGGCGAATAGAATTAAGGGTTTTTTCTGTTTGTGGTGTGGAGGGCGTGGGCATACTGTTTGTGGTCTTGTGGTGGATGTTGTGTGGGTGGAGGAAGAGGAGAATTATTTTTTTCTACAACCGCTTCGTTATGCACACATTGTCGGTAGCCGCTCCACAGAGCGACTGACACGCAGCGCACAGCTTCCCCACCTAGTTATACAAGCGTTCTTTGATCATGCTGATGTCGTTCTGTGTTTTCTCGTCGTCTTCATGCAACTTCGCAATCTTTTGGAAGGCGTGCATTGCGGTTGTGTGGTCGCGCCCCCCAAGCTCCTGGCCGATGTTCGGGTAGGAGGCGTGAATTTCTTCACGCATGAGGAACATCGCAATCTGCCGAGGAACAACCAACTCCTTTTTTCGACTGTTCCCGACCAGGTCTTTGAGGTCAACTTCATAGAAAGCAGCGACCGTGCTTAAAATTTTCTTTGTGGTGACCGCCCCGCGTTTTGGCACTTGGGAAATCGAGGAGAGCACCTGTTTCACCGAGTCGAGCGTTGGGTTGCTCTTGTTGAGTTGGTGGTAGGCAATAACGCGGTTGAGCGCACCCTCCAACTCGCGGACGTTGTGCTGCACGTTTGAGGCGATATACTGAAGGATTTCCTGGTTCAACTCGCACCCGCGCTCTCCGCACTTCTGTCGCAAAATCGCAATACGCGTTTCGAGATCCGGGATGCTCACATCAACAAGCATTCCACCCTCAAAACGCGAAATCATGCGGTGTTCCAACGTTGGGATTGCACGCGGAGGACGGTCAGAGGTCAAAATAACCTGTCGGTTTTGTTGGTGGAGGTGATTGAATGTATGAAAAAATGCCTCCTGTGTCCCTTCTTTCCCCGCAAGGAACTGAATGTCGTCGACCATAAGGATATCAACAGAGCGATATTTTTCCTTGAACTGCTCCGCGCGACCCTCTCCAACCGACTTGATGAATTCGTTGGTGAACGTTTCGCACGTGACGTAGAGCACCTTTTTACTCGGGAAATTCTTCAGCACAGAATGGCCAACGGCCTGCATCAGATGGGTTTTCCCTAATCCCACACCACCATAAATGAACAGCGGGTTGTAGACTTGCCCGGGTTGATCTGCAACCGCCAAGCAGGCGGCGTGGGCCAGCTCGTTCTTTTTTCCGACAACGAAGTTTTCAAACGTATACCGCGGGTTGAGCCCAGCGACGGTTGGCTCATTTGTTTTTTCGGTTGTTGCGCGCCGCGCCACAAGACGGTTGCGCTCAATCCGCGGCCCGCAACA
>SBBP01000137.1 GCA_005239655.1 Candidatus Microgenomatus auricola
GAAGTAGGTCACACCTTTGCATCCCATTTTGTAGGCTTGGATGTAGAGTTCCTTCACGGCATCGAGGGTGTGATCGTTTGGCGCGTTGACGGTTTTGGAGATGGACGAGTCGGTGTATTTTTGCGCGACGGCTTGCATCTTCACGTGTTCGAGCGGTGTGAGCTCTTTGGCATTCACAAAGTATTCCGGTTTCTGTTCGTCTGGGACGTCTGGGTTGCGCTTCTTCCATGCTTCAAAGAGTGGGTGATAGACCAGGTGCTCACCCAGTCGGTCTTTGCGTTTGAATGCAAAATCGTAGACCGGTTCGATGCCGCTGCTCACACCCGCAAGGATGCTGGTGGTGCCGGTTGGTGCCTGCGTGAGAATAAACCCATTGCGCACACCGTATTTGGCGATTTCTTTTTGCAACTCCTCTGGCAGGCGTTGAATGAATCGTCCTTGCATGAACTTGTCGCTTTCGAATGCGGCAAACGGACCTTTTTCTTTAGCGATTTCCATGGACATGCGGTAGGCCTCGTCGCGAATCAAGCGATAGACATCATCGCACCAGGCGACTGCTTCGTCGCTCCCGTAACGAATATGTGATTTGATTAACGCGTCTGCCAAACCCATCGTTCCCAAGCCCGTGCGGCGAATGCGCATTTGTGCTTTTTCGTTGTCCTTAAAGAAATACGGTGTGGCGTCAATGACGTTATCGAGAAATCGAATGGCGCTGCGAACGGTTTCGCGCAATCCTTCACGGTTGAGGTATCCATTTTCGTCGACAAACGCCGCAAGGTTGATGGCACCCAGGTTGCAGACGTTCCATGCGCCTAATCCCTGCTCGCCACAGTTATGAACAACGAGTCCGTTTGCGGCAAAAGAATGCGTCACGGGTTCCGTGAGATCGTAGACCATTTCTGTACCGAGGTATTCGAGTTTTTCGAATGTTGCAACAAATGTTTGTGTGTATGGACCTTTCGAGTATTGCGCAAGACGATTTTCAAGTTTCTGTTGTTTTGCCGTTGCCAAGAAACCAATTCGCTCTGCAAAAATGTTCAATCCCGCTTTGCTGATCACCAAATCGTGCTGTGCCTGGCAGAGATACGAGGCCATGCCACCATTGCCATCTGGCAATTCGCGCAGACTTTCGGAACGGCGATTCTGATAGATGCGCGAGACAATGCCAAAGTTCAATAACAGCTGCTGCACATCCTGAAGCAATTCGAGTGAAATCGAAGACAGTCTCACGCTCACACCTTTCTCTGTTGATCCCGCGACATGGCCATCTGCAGTGAACAATCCCTGCAAAAATCCACGCTGCATTTCTTCAGTGCCAGTCCACACAGGTGCCGGAACACGCAACTTCTCTTCTGCGGTAACTCCAACGGCATTGAATACCGCATTTAGCCGTTGTGAAGAAATACGCGCTTCATCGCGACCGGAGATTTCTGCCACCCCAACCGTTGTGCTGCATGTTGTGTTCGCTCCATATTCTGCAATCACGGTATTGACCGCTTGCGCAAACACCGGAGCCAGTTCGCGTTTTTCCTCGCCGAAGAACGACAGCACTGCGGTTTCCTTGGATTGATTGAAATGCCCGTCACCCACAAACCAGCCCAACACATTCCCCCATGAGCGATCGCCAGTGCTCCCAAATCCGCCGTTACGGTTCAACAGAAGTATCTGATCGCCATGTTGCAACTGTTGTGCCTCCACCCAGCCGCGTTCGGTACGCACACGGTGATCTTTTGTGAGTTTCAGTTCATACCCTTCTGTTGTCTGCAATCGGTAGACGTCTTTCACTCCTGTTTGAATCACCTGCGACGTGCGTGCGGATGTCTGATCGCTCAAACGGCTATCGAGCGTCAGTTCCGCCTGCTGTTGTGCATCGTACAACTCTTTAATTGTGCGTAGGCCTTGCATTGTGGTAACACGCGTATCGCCAGTGACACAGGGATTAACGCAAATAATTTTTTCAAAATACCACGAGTTGGATTCTTTATTGTAGCGTTCCATGAACACCGCGCCCGGCTCACCCGATGCATGTGCGGATTCACAGATGAGGTTCCAGAGGTGGCTGGCTTTGACGGTTTTGTACACCTTCCCATTCCACTGCAAATCCCAGTCGCCGTCGCGTTCCAGTGCTTCCATGAAACGATCAGAGATACAGACCGACAGGTTGGCGTTGGTGATCAACCCCATCGTGCGCTTGACCGTGATGAATTCTTCAATGTCAGGATGGTCGTCATTGAGCATGAGCATGAGCGCGCCGCGACGAGATCCGCCTTGAATGATCAACCCGGTTGCAAATGAATACAAGCCACCGAAGGACACGGCGCCGGATGCCGTACCATTCACTCCTTTCACATACGAACCGCGTGGACGCAACGACGACAGATTAACTCCCACGCCGCCACCGCGCGACATGATTTCGACCATCGTGCGAACAGATTCAAAAATACCTTCGCGACTATCTTCAGGCGATGGAATCACATAGCAGTTATAGAATGTCAGCTCGACACCAGAGCCGGCGCCAGCAAGAATGCGCCCACCCGGAATGAACTTGAAGTCTGAAAGAGCGTTGTAAAACTGCTCTTCCCACTCACGTTTTCGTGTGACCGTGGTTTCGATGCTGGCGATGGCCTTCGCGACCCGGTGCCACATCTGTTCGGGCGTCTCTTCAATGCGATTTCCGTTCTCGTCTTTCAGGGCGTAGCGATCGAAGAAGACTTTCTGTCGAAGTCCTGTGAGTTCTGCGGACATAAGAGTGAATAGTAGAGAGAGTTAAAGGAAGGGTGTCATGACTGGCATGGCACTCTTCCTTTCCCTCCCATTCTTGGCGAACGTTTGAGAAAACTATATATAGTGTTTCTTTTTGTTTTGAACTACTATATGTAGTGTCCTCAACGGTATGCAGGTAGTATAGCACACAATCAAAAAGCCGACAATCGTCGGTTTGTAGTTACAAAACTGTGGATAAGCACAAAAAGTTGATACCGAACCACTAGATGTTGTGGTCCCTAGTGCTCGATCCCTTTTCGAGGAACAAAATCGTCGTTATACGGGCTTTTGGTCGTCACCATCACGGTCACCACATCTGCAGCGTTCAACAATGGTGCGGGGGCAGAACGTCCGGTCAAAATCACCTCAGTTTCTTGATGTTTGTGGTCAAGAAAGTTCAACACATCTTCAAGTGGCATGAGTTTGTGGTGCAGTGCCGTATTGATTTCGTCTAATATCAGCACATCTGGCCGATTGTTCAGCATTGCTGTACGCGCATACTCCAACCCTTGCTTCACGAGATACTGATCCATTGCGGACGGATCGTTTAAATCCGAGCGTTGCGGTGTTCCAAACTGGACGATCTCCACATACGGCATGAGTTTTTCTGTTGCGAGTATTTCCCCGTAATCTTTGTGGCCTTTCACAAACTGAATAATCAACACGCGCATGCGATGTCCTGCCGCTCGCAACGCCACACCAAGGGCTGCAGTGGTTTTCCCTTTTCCTTCCCCGGTATAGACATGAATCAACCCCAGGCGTTTCTTGGGATTGTACTCTTTCTCCGGTGGTCGTTTGTGCCAATACATAGTTTATTTCTTTTTTGCGCGTTTTTTGGTTTTGTGCGAGAGTCGCTCGAGCTCGTCCACAAATTCTTCAGGGTCTGCGAAGGAGCGATAGACAGATGCGAAACGGATGTAGGCCACTTTGTCGAGTCTTCGCAGATGTTTGATCACAATTTCTCCTATATCCCGACTTTGGATACGATCGCGCTTCGCCTTGCTTTGAATGTCCTGTTCGATCGCATGGACAGTACGACGGAATCGCTCTGCGGCGACTGGCCGTTTTTGCATCGCGGTCGTCAACCCACGAATGAGCTTGTCGCGGTCATACGGCTCTTCTGAACCGTTCACTTTGACAATGGTCAGGCTCAGAATTTCAATTTCTTCACGCGTCGAGAACCGGAAGTCACATGTGCTGCACTGCCGACGACGCCGAATAGCTGCTCCCTCTTCGATGACACGACTATCAATCACACTCGTATCCTCCGCATGACACGATGGACAATGCATGAGCGTCAAATCAATTATAGCATTTTCTTCCGAATGAATGCAGGAATGTCGAGATCGGCATCTTGGGTGTTATCGACTTTCTGTTCATCCATGATGCTGCGTGCGGCTGGAGCACTTTTTACTGGCTGCGTGCTGGTGGATGAGGAGGTATCAATATCACGGAAGGGATTGGTGGCCTGCACTTTCTGTGTGGAGCGTGGCACATCGCCAAAACCAGTTGCGACAACGGTGATTTGAATCTCGTCCTTCATGTCTTCGTCAATGACGGCACCAAAGATGATGCGTGCATTCTGATCAGCCGATTCCGTAATAATGCGCGCCGCCTCGTTGACTTCAAACATCCCGAGGTTGGAACCGCCCATAATCGTGAAGAGAATGCCTTTTGCGCCATCAATGGACATTTCGAGGAGCGGACTATCAATCGCCGCTTTTGCCGCGTCGATCGCACGATTTTCACCGCTGGCCTTACCAATACCCATCAATGCCGAACCGGCATTGGCCATGACTGACTTCACGTCAGCAAAGTCGACGTTGATTAACCCGGGGACAGTAATGAGGTCGGAAATCCCCTGCACACCTTGACGAAGCACTTCATCCACGATGCCGAACGCCTCGAGCAGTGAAGTCTTCTTATCAATAATCTGGAGTAAACGATCGTTTGGGATGGTAATAATCGTATCAACACTTTCGCTGAGTGCGCGATAGGAATTTTCTGCGATTTGCGAACGTTGAGCACCCTCAAACTCAAACGGCTTCGTGACGACGGCAACGGTCAATGCACCGGCATCTCGTGCGAGTTGCGCAATGAACGGTGCTGCTCCGGAACCCGTGCCTCCTCCCAAACCACAGGTGAGGAACACCATATCGGCGCCTTTCAGCATCTCTTGTATTTCTTCTTGGTTCTCTTCGGCCGCTTTGAAACCAACCTCGGGATTCATGCCCGCGCCGAGTCCACGCGTTGTGGTCTTCCCAATATGGATCTTTTGCTTTGCCGGCGAATGATGTAATGCTTGCGCATCTGTGTTAATTGCGATGAAGTCGACCCCTTTCAGTCCGGCCTGAATCATGCGCGAGATTGCGGCTCCACCTGAGCCACCAACTCCGACCACTTTTATTTTTGCAAATGTTTCAATTGCGGGTTTGACTTCCATACGTTTCATGCGTGATGTTTTAGATGATGTGGCTGTGTATACAATATGTACTCAGACATTGGCCACAAATTTTTTAGCTACAAAATAGTCTATAGCAGGCTGCTAAATTTGACAAGTTTGCTGAGTACAATTTGTGCTCAAAAATACGGACTCGCGAAATGGCCGTACGGTATCGACTGGCTGCTTCTGTTCTCAGTTTACGGCATCAACGACTTGAACCACTTACCCATTTTTCCAGTCACATTGGCCACAGAAGAAAAATTGGTGAAGCTGGGACGGTTCATTCCAGCGTGTACTCCCTGTCCCCACAGGACTAAACCGATCGCTGTTGCAAACACTGGGTCCTGAATTTTATCAATCGGCGTATAGATGTGCAGAGGAACACCAACGGATGCAGAAGTATGAAAGTGACTTTTCGCCATGTCTACAACGCCATGCAATTTTGCACCACCGCCGGTAATAATCATGCCGGCTGGAAGTTTCGCATACCGATCAATTTTGTGAAGTTCCGCCTTGACCATGTCAAAAATTTCTTCCAAACGTGCCACGATAATTTCCGCCACTTCTTTGCGCGACACTAATACTTGTTCCTTGGAATCAATTTTCGCTAAATCTATATCCTCGTGCTTCATCACCTGCTCAACTAATGCGGTTCCATACTGTTTTTTGACCTGCTCCGCGACGTCGACTGACGTACGCAACCCAATCGCAATGTCGTTGGTAATATGTCCTGCTCCAACTGGCAAAATTTTTGTATGAATCACGTCCCCTTCCTCAAACACCATCAGAC
>SBBP01000151.1 GCA_005239655.1 Candidatus Microgenomatus auricola
CTGGTTGTGATTCTCGATGCTGACAAAGAAGGATTTTTGCGTTCTGAAACGTCGCTGATCCAGACGATGGGACGTGCAGCGCGGCATGTGGAAGGTGCCGTGATCATGTATGCGGACGTCATCACCGGATCGATGCAGCGAGCAATCGATGAAGTTAATCGTCGCAGGATTGTTCAGGAGGAGTACAATCGCCAGCACGACATCACGCCACAATCCATCGCAAAACGCATTCGCGACGATCGGTTAGCAGGACAGAAACAGGAAGAACAGGTGGTGAATACCGCGCTCGATGCTGCAAAGGACTTGAACACGGAAGACCTGAAGTATTTGATAGACGACCTGCAAAAGCAGATGAAGAGTGCAGCAGAGAATCTTGAATTCGAACGCGCGGCAGCTCTGCGCGATCAGATTGCGATGCTCATGGAGGCGTCGGCCGACCCGTTGCTTGGGAGAAAAAAACGAAAGAAAAAATAGCATGAAAACCGTTCTCACATTTGGTACATTCGATGTGTTTCATCCCGGACATGAGTTTTTTTTGCGTGAAGCGAAAAAACACGGAGACCGACTGGTGGTGATTGTTGCGCGTGATAAAAATGTTGAACGCATCAAAGGCCGCGCTCCGCATGATGATGAACAGAAGCGGCTGCACAACGTACACGCGTTCGAAGCTGTTGATGACGCGCGCCTCGGCTACCAAGAATGGAGCGACCGCCTGCGCGTGTTAAGTGATGTCGCGCCAGACGTGATTTGTGTAGGGTATGATCAACGTGCGCAGTTGCCAGACGGACCGTGGAGCGTTGTGCGCCTGGAAGCACTGGAGCCAGCGAAGTATAAAAGTTCACTGTTGAGGCCGCGTGCAACGGATAAAAAATGACTCGATGAACGCATGCCACCCCTGTCAACCCTTGCCAAACGATAAGCGCCATGGTACTCTCCCTTCCGCTTTACATAATGGGTATTCATTGAATCACAATGCCGAATAAAGATGCTGCCAAGAAAGCACTGCGACAGGCGCAAAAATGCACGGTCCGCAACTTGGCAAAGAAACGTAAAATCAAAGAGTTGGTGAAAGCTTCTCTGAAAGCGATCGAATCGAAATCGAACGACGCTCAGGCGACTGTTGTTGCTGCAGCCAAGGCGCTGGACAAAGCCGCAAAAACCAACACCATTCACCGCAACCGTGCGGCACGGTTCAAGTCACGATTGCAGCGCAAGCTCAACGCCATGCGATAACCGTTTAGGAACAGGCTTCGACGAGCAGAAGATCGAGTAAGATGCGCGTGTCTGTCACGCGCGTTTTTGTTTTTTGGTCGATTTCGAGGACGCGCCACACCAAACCAGCCAGTTGATCCGCAGAGAAGCGGCGCGATTGTGCGAGGCACTTTTTTAAGGCGTACGGATGCATTGTGAGACCCCTCCCATTCGTTTTTTTGACTTTCACCAGTGCGGCGAGGTGTCGGCCGAGCATGGTGAGCACGTACTGTTCGTTGGCTCCGCTCTCGATCTGTTCATTCAAGAGTCGAGAGGCCTCTTTGAGGTTTCGATTCCCCAACGCGTCCGTGAGGTGAAAAATATTTTCATCGAGTGATGCGCTGACAAACTGTTGAACGTTCTCGAGCGTCACATGGCTGTTGAAGTGGATGAGTTTGTTGAGCTCGTTATGGAGTCGCCACAGGTCCGTGCCAACAGAAGCCGCGAGGTATTCCACCGCATCAGGAGCAATGGTGGCATTGGCGCTCTGGCAGGTGTTCTGAATGAAAGTGCGCAACTGAACAGGAGTGAGTTCGTTATACTCCTCCACTTTGTCTGATTTCAACAGCTGCTTGAACAGCAGATTGTTCTTACGCGGCGGCTCGCCGGCTGTCACGCAAAAGATTGTATCCGCATCAACGTGTGTCAGCTCGGCGTGCAACGTTTCCTGCTGTTCTGCAGTGAGCTCCCACACGTTTTCCAACAGCACAAACCGCTTCTGTGCGAACAGCCCCGCGGTTTTGAGTTGTGTATGCAGTGTGGCGATATCAAAATCAGCCCCATCCATTCGCAGGGTGTTCAAACCGTGTGAGTCGAATTTTGTGCGAAACGCATCCTTAAGCACGTTCGCTCGCTCGTGGATGCGATAGCTATCGTTGCCGTGGAGGAACAAAATCATAGGAAATTCATTGTGCCATACGATTTCTGCTACAGCAACCCCGCACAGACTGCTATACTGTAACTATCTTAACCTTACTATTCTATGGGTACACATCCAACGAATCGAAAACACACCGTCGACACCAAACACCACAAACCACGGCCAGAAGACCTCAGCATTGTTGAAGTGCGCGGAGTCAGCGTCCTTGCACACCGCGATGAATTGCTCCAGCTCGCACAGAATCATATTGAGCAGTACCGCAACCCAGGCGACGTCGTACACTGTGATGACCAAGGCGACACCGTCACCTACCGTTTAGCCGAGAAAAATTTGTCACTGTCGCTGGCAAAGCGTATTGCTGCGGCATATAAAGGAAATCATCCCGAGATGACTGTTCGGAATCCAGAACGGAATGAATTTTATCGGATTGATGTTGTCCTGCAACCGACGAAGAAGTTCGAGTAAAAAAAGAGCCGAACGTCCTCCGTCGTTCGGCGCAGGCATGGTAGCGCGTTGCCGCTACAACCAGCCGGTGTCGGAGCCGCCGCACGGCGACGGACTGCCTGACGGTGACGGGCTTTCTGTCGCCTCGCCGCCGCCGTCCGGCACGGCCTTCCCCTCGGCGTCTGTTACCTCGCCACTGTCCGGCGTGGCTTCCTCGGCGTCGAGGCACTCGAGGATTGCGTTGAGCTCCGCGCGGAGGGTTTCTGGACGCTCGCTGTAGTACTGGGCGACGTCTTCACAGGCGTCGTCATCGGGCTCGCGTGCCAGGCCGAGGCTGTCGAGCGTTCCGCACCGCTCCTCGACGATCGTCTCGACGACGTTGAGCTCCTCGAACCGATCGACCATCTCGAAGCAGGTCTCGACGCTCAGGCGCCGACACGCCTCGTCGTATTGGCAGGCGACCGGAAGGTAGGCCCATCCGTCGAAGGTGACGCCGGTGTGCCACGGGTGGTCCGCGCTGATGTCTGTGCTGTAGGGCAGGTACATCAGCTTGCCGTCCTCGCGGATGACGATCACCACGTTGTTGGTACCGTGGATCCAGTCATCGCCCGTGCCCGTGAGGGCCGAGAGACACTGGTTTCGGAACACCATGTTCCAGTCGATCACCGAGCTGGTGGCCGCCATGAAGCCGTCGGTCATGGGAACGGCCTGGACCGCTTCGACGATGCTCTGAAGGGCGTCGTCGTTGCAGTCGTCGTCGTTTGTCCACTGGCACTCGCCCTCGTACCAGTCGGCGAACGGGTCGCCGTATCCTTCCCACACGTAGACCGCCTCGGGCAGTACGCTCCCGAAGAACTCGTCCTTGTAGGGTTGGACCATGACGTGCGTGGCCCACGTTCCTTCGCCGTACTCCGTGTCCCACACATTGCTGTGCGTTTCCACGAATCGGGTCTGAGGCGCGGGGTAGCCCATCGCTCGCCAGATCGCGAGTGCAGTCGGCTCGCGGATGACGGTCGCGTTCGCCTGCCCGTTGTTGAGGCGCAGGTGCTCCGTGCCGTCGCTGAACTTCAGACCGTCCACGAACTCGTCCGTGTCGATCTTGAAGTTCGGGATGTCGGCCCAGGGCATGTAGCTCGACTGGCCGACGAGCGACACTTCGACCTTGCCGCTGTCGGCGCAGGTCGTGGATTCGACCGGAACGATGCGGATGTTATCCGCGTAGGTCGGGCAGTTGTTCGACTCGTCTGCGAGGTCGTAGACTCCCCAGTCGTAGTCGAATCCAGCGACGCACCCCATCGAGTCAGCGAGCTCTCGCTGCTCCGGCGACACCTCGATGTAGAAGAGGTGGCCGTCCGCCCCCCACAGATCGATCGGCAGCTCGTTGAGGCTGACGACCGAATCGCAGTCCGGCAGGTTGGAGATGTAGACGACGTCCGTGTCCTCCGTGTCGATCGCGTCGTCGTCTCCTCCCTGGACGACGTAGGTGTAGTAGTTGTTGATGACCGGCTCGCTGTTGCAGCCGGCGAGAAGGCCGGCGAGAAGAACGAGGAGCACGATAGCCAGGTTCGGGCGCATGATCCCCTCCCATGAGTGAGCTGTGGTTGTGCAGCTCTGCGTGCGTGCGGCAGTCGCACGAACACAGGGATGCGCATATATAACGCCTGTACAGATGAAACGTTGCACCAAAACCACCGGAATGTTTCCCGGTGTTCTACTGGATTCTGTGGTTTTAGTCAAGCGGCAAAAGATCGCCCCAATTTTTCCCGGCCTGGATATTGACAACCAGCGGAACGTCCAGCGCATAGACGTCTTCCATCAGCTGCTGGATGTTGTGCGCTTCGGTTTTGAGTTTTTTTTCTGTGACCTCGAAGACCAATTCGTCGTGCACTTGGAGGATCATTTGCGCGTCGATGTCACCGCTCTCAATTGCGCGGTGTACGGCGATCATGGCCAGTTTCATGATGTCTGCCGCGGTGCCTTGCACAGGCATGTTGACTGCCGCGCGTTCAGCGCCTGCTGCGATCATTCGGTTGGATGAATTGATTTCCGGCAGATGTCGTCTGCGTCCGAAGAGTGTTTCGGCAGAGCCTGTTGCCTTTGCCGCTTCCTTCACACCATCAATATACTTCTTGATGCCGGTGTGCACGGAGAAATATTTGTCGAGGAACATTCGCGCTTCTTCGCGGCCCACTTTGGCGTCACGCATAATCCCTTGCACGCCCATGCCGTAGAGAATGCCGAAGTTGATCGCCTTTGCCGCGCGCCGCATTTGCGGAGTGACCTTTTCGAGAGGAACGTCGTTCAACTCTGCGGCGGTGCGTACATGAATATCTTCGTGTTGGCGGAATGCAGCGGTCATCACACGATCTTTGGAAAGATGAGCGACGACGCGCAACTCGATTTGTGAGTAGTCGAGAGAAAGAATGCGATGACCGCGCCGCGGAATAAACGCCTTGCGGATTTTTCGCCCAAGCTCTGTGCGGATGGGAATGTTTTGCAGGTTGGGGTCAGTAGAAGAGAGGCGTCCGGTTGCGGCGATCGTTTGGTTGTAGTTGGTATGAATGCGACCAGTTTCTGGGTTCACCAGTTCAGGCAGTGCGTCCAGGTAGGTTGAGGTGAGTTTGCTGAGTTCGCGGTATTCACTGATGCGGTCGATAATGGGGTGAACGCCGGAGAGTTTTTCGAGCTCTGATGCCGCGGTCGAAAATCCTGTTTTCGTTTTGTGAATTTTTTCTGTTGAGATGTGGAGCGTGTTGAAGAGGACGTCTTTGAGCTGAACGTTTGATGCCACATTGAATTCAATACCAGCGAGTGCGTGAATTTTTTTTTCGAGTGCTTTGATTTGCGTGTGCATTTCGCGTGACATCTCTTTCAAAAAGTCCACATCAACACGCACGCCCGCTTCCTCCATTGGCACGAGTGCATGCAGTGTTGGCATTTCGATATCTTCCATGAGCGTGTTGTATCCGAGCTTCTTCACTCGAG
Organism: Candidatus Microgenomatus auricola; assembly: GCA_005239655.1. Lineage (GTDB taxonomy): Bacteria > Patescibacteriota > Patescibacteriia > UBA9570 > XYC2-FULL-38-9 > Microgenomatus_B > Microgenomatus_B auricola_A. Next base: position 5,561 of record SBBP01000151.1, read on the forward strand.
CGGAGAATGTCTTGTACAACCGCCAGGCAAAGTCAGCATCTTCTGCTGCGTACCACGCGACATCTTCAACTGGAACAGCGTCCATCGTGATTTGCTTTTTACCTTTGCCAATCAGGTCTTCAATGGGTTGCATTTGGTGGCCGTACTCCACGAACGCGAGATTGTCGAGCCCATGACCGCGAGAGCTGCTGTTGCAGAGGTATGACGCGATCATGCTGTCGAACACAACGCCGCGAATCTGCACGCCCGCGTGATGTAACACTTCAATGTCGAATTTTGCGTTGTGGCCGGTTTTGTGAATTTTGGGGTTTTCGAGAATGGCAGCGATTTCTGCCGGCACGAAACCGTCGGAACA
>SBBP01000058.1 GCA_005239655.1 Candidatus Microgenomatus auricola
CGTCTGTGCCAGTGTAGCGTCGCCGGATTTCACAATGCGGCCGTCGAGCATGACATGGACGCGGTCAGGGGAGAGATATTTCAAGATGCGTGGATAATGCGTAATGATGAGGATACCCATTCCGTATTCTTTTTGTAGTTCCTGCACTCCTTCGCAGACCACACGCAATGCATCCACGTCTAAACCGGAATCGATTTCGTCTAGGATCGCGATATCGGGTTTGAGTATGGCGAGCTGTAAAATTTCCGATTTCTTTTTTTCGCCACCAGAAAAACCGTCGTTCAAATAGCGTTGCGCAAACTCGGGCGTGATGCGAAGTTTGTCCATGCTCCCTTCGAGGAGTTCACGGTACTCTCGGATTTTCAAGCCTTTGTCGTTGGCATCTGCGGTGCGACGTTTTGAATTCAACGCCTGCTTCAAAAAATTTGCGATTTTCACACCCGGCACAGACTGCGGCGACTGAAATGCCAAAAACAAACCGAGGTTCGCACGCTTGTCCGGTGAGAGCGTTGTCAGCTCCTGGCCTTTGAACTTCACACTGCCGCTGGTGACTGTATATTTTGGATGCCCAAAAATCGTCTGCGAAAGCGTCGACTTCCCAGAGCCGTTCGGTCCCATGATCGCATGCACCTCACCTTTTGGAACTGTCAGGTTGATGCCATGCAAAATTTCCTTGCCACCGACTTTGGCATGCAAGTCAGAGATCTGAAGTTGAATATTCATGAAGAAAAATAATTGCGTTTCTATACAAAAAGTAGCATTTTTTGACTAAAATGTCAAGATTTGTACATTTGACGCCTTTGCGCATCCACAGTATGGTGTAAAAAGAATTTTTAACAGTTTTGTCATGAATATCGTTGTTCAAAGGGTGGACGCGTGCGGCCTGAGCAGCAGCCTTCTCATCCTTGGTCTTTTTGAAGATCAAAAAACATTTTCTGGAAGTCTGGCCGTCTGTGACAAACGCACCGATGGCTACATCGCCAAAAAATTAAAAGACCAGGGTGTGACGGGAAAATGCAATCAAACCGCACTGCTGCATGTTCCTGGCCAGCTTGCTGCCGAATCAGTTCTGGTTGTTGGTTTGGGGAAGAAGAACGATTTTACACTTGAACACGTACGTCGTGCCGCAGCGATTGCCGTGAACACGGCACGCACACTGCGCATTAAAGATGCGGTACTGAGTTTTGACGGCTGGCAGCCGAAGAGAACGCAGGTCGGCGATGTTGCTCAAGCGGCAACCGAAGGGGCACTCCTTGCCAACTATCAGTTTCTGAAATACAAATCCGAAGCGCAGAAAAAAGCAGCTGAGGCTGCAATGCAGACGTGTACATTCATTGCCAAAGATGCATCGCAACTCAAACAGATGCGGGCTGGAGTTGAGCGTGGTCGTATACTTGTTCACGGCATATCGTTTGCCCGCGATTTGGTGAACGAGCCTGCAAATGCGATTCGTCCAAAAATACTGGCCGACATCGCACGTGGATTGGCAAAGCTTCCTGGCGTCCGTGTCGAAATCTACAATGAAGCCGCATGTCGCAAACTTGGCATGGGTGCATTTCTTGCGGTTGCATCAGGATCCGAAGAAGAGGCCTACCTGATTCATCTGTCCTATACTCCAAAAAAGAAAGGTGTAAAGAAAATCGCCATTTGCGGTAAAGGCATCACATTTGATTCCGGCGGATTGTCACTCAAACCCGGCCAGCACATGGACAATATGAAAATGGACATGGCCGGTGCAGCCATGATTTTGGGGTTGTTTACACAAATTTCCACACTGAAACCACATGCCGAAGTGCACGGGGTGATTGTTGCGACCGAAAACATGCCTGGCGGAGCAGCCATGCGCCCGAGCGATGTTGTCACGGCATACAACGGAAAAACGATCGAAATTACCAACACTGATGCAGAGGGGCGTTTGGTTCTCGCCGACGCACTCGCATGGGCTGAGGATACGATCAAGCCGGATATCATGTACGATGTGGCGACGCTGACCGGTTCGGCGATCAGTGCCTTGGGGCAAGAGGTTGCAGCGGTGATGGGTCCAAATCAAAACGTCATTGATACTATCATGAAGGCTGGGAGATTCACTGGCGAACAGATGTGGCAGTTGCCGTTTGTCCAAGATTACGAATCACTCATGGAAAGTAAGTTTGCGGACGTGAATAATTTGCCGAACGTCTATTGGGCTGGGTCGATTGTTGGCGGCATGTTCTTGAAGCACTTTGTGAAAAGCACACCCTGGGCGCACATTGATGTCGCCGGTCCGGCATGGGCAGAAAAACAAATTCTTCCGTATGCACCGTACGGCGGAACTGGATTTGGCTTGCGCACGTTTGCGCGCTATCTTGATACGTTTTAAGAGGTTGCCGTGTTTCGTTCGCGTTGGATAAACCGCATCATCATGCGGATGTAGTTGATGGTGACGACTATGCCGTACACGGTCGCGCCAACGACCACCCCGTATCGGTAGGGAAGCGCAAAAAGATAGAACAAGATGACCGCAAACGACAATAGTGTGCCCACGCGCGTCACCTGCGATTTTTCATAGAAAAATTTTCCTGTCGTGAGTTTCACAACCATTCGTCCCAACACGGTCACGAGCAACATCCCAATCGCAATCCAAAAATACACCATCGGAAATTCAAGTTGCGTAATAATGTAAATCCCGGCGATGAGATTGAAGAGTGGATCGGCAATCGATTCCAACTGTTTGCCGCGTTCTGATTCGACATTCCACAGGCGAGCAAGCGCACCATCCAGTTTGTCGGACAGAATTCCAACGACGACGAGTGCCTGTACTATGCGTAGGTCATGAGCAATGAAGACCAACACGCCGATGATCAACGCAATCACCATGCGAAAAATGGTGATGGAATTTGGAATGGAGGCGATGATGCGTTGCATAGAGTCAGTATATCATGAGGATTCGACCTCCACACAGCAGTGCAGTTGAAATACGCTCAGTTTTTTGTTATACTGTCAATGATGAAAGAACCGTTTCTTATTTTTGATTGTTCTGAACTGACTGATGCCGTTGTTGTCGAGTGCGTGAGCTACGGTCAATCGATCAACCGATGCGAAGTGCGTTTTTCGAGCGCAAAGTCACAACAACTGCTCGAGGCCGTGCAACAGCTGTGCGTATCGATCCACATGCCTATACAGCAACTGCAGGGTATTGTGTTGGTTCAGGGGAGCCGTCGGTTTACGGTTGCTCGGCTTGGAGCAGTGACTGCAAACGCACTCGCATGGAGTTTGCGCATTCCCGTGTGCGGGTTTACCAAACGCCCATCGTTGGTCGAAATGGAACGCTCACTTGATACGACGCCCTCCGCTGTTCCGATTGAACCCTTCTATACAAAAGAACCAACGGTGACAGTGTAAGTGATGACCACCGTTTCTGAACGCACCACTCAACGCATTCAATCCCTCCGAGGCATTATCATTGGGCGCTGGTTTTTGATTGCAGGATTGGGCACGTTGGGGTTGATTCAGCTGCTTGCAAATATTTCTGTGGTGTCGCTCACTCCGCGAGCGTGGTTTTTCTTGCTGTTGATTTCTATTCTCTATAACGCCGCGTACTCGTTCTACATCCGTCGCCCCCCAGAACAGATGCGTCCCACAACACTGCAAGCCATTGCCGTGTTGCAGATTCTACTCGACCAAATTTTGTTTACGATTATTGTCTACATCACGGGTGGTGTGGAAAGC
>SBBP01000149.1 GCA_005239655.1 Candidatus Microgenomatus auricola
TTGCATGTGGATTTTTTATTCCGTACATTTTGTTTAACCTTCCCTTCATCACACTGCGCAGTTCACGGTATATCTTCTTTGCGTTGCCATACCTCACGATTCTGGCAGGGTTTACGATTATGTCTGTTATTGGTCTCTTCTCCGACCTCACGACGTTGCAAAAATCAAAACCCCTTCTTCGATCTTCTGCGAAAATCGTCCTCAGCACTCTACTCATAGTCCTCACAATCCATACCAATACCATTACTGAACTCCTTGCTGGACGGCATGGCCATCTCGTCGAGGGAGTCAATAATGCGAATTGGAAAGCGGCATACCAGATCGTTCAAGATGATATGGTTGCCGAAGGGAGAACAATCGACGAAGTGCGTATTGTGAGCACGATTCCACTTTCGGCATATTACTATATGGGCCGCGTGGACGGCTATCTCAGAAAAGAACTGTATGCAGAGAACACCCTCAGTCGGAACGGGGTTCTGATTGATGCATTTTCCGGCGCCCCCATAGTGCGCCATGCAGAAGATTGGCTTGCATTTCTCTCTGACCAAAAAGGGTACAATGATATCTATATTGTTGGTGACTCTCGTTTATATCAACTCAATGACGAATTACAGCGACTGCTCTTTGGCCAAGCAAAACAGTTACACAAAGCAAAAACGTACGCCATTTATCGAATTCGGTAATGCAGAAATTCTCCATCATCTCTTCGCACGTCAACGTTTCTTCTGTTGCAACTGTCTTTCCACGTCGCTCCAGGTGTATGAGTAGACAAATATTCCTGAGAATTGTAGGGAGCGGTCTTTTTTTTGTTCATCCGTTGTGTACCGATGAATGAACCGACGTACAGACTTGCGCAAATGATGCGATTTATCGGCCGACCAAAAAATCCATCCCTGTTGATGTTCCTTCATGAGTGCTTTCACCTGACGCACTGTCAATGATTGTTGGGCTCCGAGAGAGGTGATGTGCGCATCGTCATCATGCCCCCAGTAATACGAACGAAATGCAACGGTCAATAAAGCATCTCCAGACGCACGGTGATTCTGTATATATGCATATGCCGTGCGGAAATCGTGTCCATACCCAGTGGCTGTTGAACGGTCGGCGCGTGCGCGATCAAACAGCACACCTGGCTCCACGCTTGGCCAGGAAAGCGGGGTGGCGATTGCAATAGATGCAAAACTGATCGCCACTGCACGAGCGAATGGCCAACGGATCCAGACGAACGCGTTGGTGAGAAACCGGTACAGCGTCATGTGTACCACGATAAGAATAAGCGGAACAAAAAAAAGAATATACCGTACTGTCGCGTAACGATGAATCGTAAATATAAAAAGGAATAGTAGTGCGAACGACAGCGTAATCACATAGCGATGCGTGCGGCTCTGCAGAAAAAAACGGTAACAGCCCACGAGGTAGAGTCCGACTGCAGCAACGGTCAATGGGAGGTCTACAAACGGCAGGAGTGCATACACACTGTTTGGACTTTTGCGGATACCAATAAAAGAAAACGCAGGGAGGTTGAGCAAGAGAGCAGTAAATACACCTGACAAGCAGCCGACGACACCAACAGCAAGCCAAGCAGTGGTCACGTGGTACGCATATCTGTCCGCAGCTGACGTTTTTTTCCTCAGCAGTACCCATTCAACACAGAGAAATATGAAAAATGCGGGGATGATGGAGAGTGTAACTAAATGTGTGAGTGCAGCAATCCAGAGGAAAAACCCCGCGAGACAGATCAACAGCATACTCAACCAACGACGATATTGCTGCAGAGTTGCTGCATACGCAAGATAACAAAACACGATGGCCAGCTGCGAAACTACAAGAACCATACTATACATACGCACGATACGTGCCTGAAACACAAATTGATCAAAAAAAACAAATGTCAGTACGGTGAGGAATGTCAAAAGTATATCCTTCGTCCAGTAGCGTATCAGGCAAAAACTGAGAGCGATAAACAACAGACCCCATGCGACGGAAGGAATACGTGCAGTCGCTTCAGACCACTCAAACCATTCGACAGTTTGAGCAACCTGCCAAGAATATATCCAGGCACGCTCGTATCGAATGACGTTATCATTGCTATCCCGCTGGGGCTCTTGCGTTGTAAAATTCCAGAGAACTGGCTCGCCCGTTTGATTGTAGCCCTCAACCGCTTCAACATGATAGTACTCATCATTTTGAAAATTCAACACACCCAATCGAGTTGTCGTCAATACCGTCGTTATCCCGAGGAGCAGAGCAAGACATGCGACATCCAGTGCACGGCGGCAAACAAAATGCTGTAACCACGGCATCGTTGCGGTTTCTTCTTGGCTATTTGATAATGTCGCAAACCACGCAATGATGGCCGTCACGACGATAAGCCAAGCAAATGCAATGGAGTGCTCTATTTGCGCTTCATCCTGTCCTGCACGTATGAAACGCAATATGATCAACGCACAGACAGCCCCGATGCCCAGCCATCGATTCCACCTGTCACCTACATACCTTTGCAAGAAAAAAAACAGCATACCAAAGACAACCAGGAGAATCGCTGTCGGCAGAAAGATATTGCTCATTATCATGGATGGTTCGACTTTCGATCTCAGTTCGTCGCGCGCATCGCTTCCCACACTTTATGAATGCAATCTTCAATGGTGTAGGTTGGGTTCCAACCAAGGAGAGACTGAATGTGCCCATACGAGGCAACGATTGTTTCTGGATCCCCAGGACGTCGTCCGGCAACGACGACCGGAAAATCAATTCCTGTAACACGTTTTGCCGCAGCAACCATTTCTAGCACCGTATACCCTTTCCCAGTTCCAACATTGAAAATCTCATTCCCACCACCGCTCGCAAGGTGTTGGTACGCACGAAGATGTGCATCAACGAGGTCATCAATATGGATATAATCACGCACTGCTGAGCCATCAGCGGTATGATAGTCTGTACCAAACACCTGCATCTGCGTACGCTTTCCAAGCGCGGTCAGGACCATTGCGGGGATCAGATGTGTCGGATTTACATCCGTGACATTAAAGTAACGCAGTGTCACGTATCGAAGCTGTGTACTATTCGACACATCGTTTAACATTCGCTCATACATCAGCTTACTCCAGCCGTAGGGATTGACTGGTCGTGTTTCAGTCTGTTCAGTCACGACTGTGTCTGTCGTATTTCCATAGACTGCTGCTGTCGAAGAAAAAATCATTTGATGCACTGAGTGCTTCTGCATCATCGCAAGTAACTGAATTCCGCCACGGACGTTCGTTTCGTAGTAGAGTACAGGCTGTTTGACGGATTCCTCGACTAAAAGTTTTGCAGCAAAATGAAAAACCGCATCAACACGACAAAGAGAAAAAACGCGCTCGAGATCTTGATCGTTACAAATTGATCCTTCAACAAAGGTCGCCTGCGGATGAATCCATGCCCGCTTGCCCGTCGAGAGATCATCGATGACCACAACACGATGACCACTCTCGATAAGCGATCGTACAACTGCAGAACCAATATAGCCTGCCCCACCGGTCACAAGAAATGTTGACATACGGCTATCAGTGTACAGAAAGAGTACAAAATTGCAACTGCAGACTGGCTGATTCCGGCTTGAAAAAAAGCGATGAATTTGGTAGGCTACAGCAGACTTTTTCGAATATGCATGTCGTCTTTCTCACACGAAAATTCCCACCGCACACCGGCGGCATGGAAACGTTCAGCTGGCAACTGACGCAACAGTGGCGCGGTGACAAAACAGTGATTGCCCGAGGAAAGCGTCAGGCCGATGTTTTTTGGGTTGCGCCCGTGCTCTTGTATCATGCATGGCGATTACGGAAAACAGCCGATGTCTATCATCTTGGTGATGCTGTACTCGCTCCTCTTGCTCCGTTCATTCGTCGATTCACTGGCAAGCCTGTTGTCGTAACTGTGCATGGATTGGAATTAACATACAATACAGCAGGTGCGATCTTTCACCGATTGATTCATTGGGGTATGGGCAGTGTAAATCATTTTGTGTGCGTGAGTGCATTTACTTCCGAGCTGTTGCGCAAACGCAGTATTGCGAATGAAAACATTTCTGTCATTGGACATGGTGTTATACCGCCGACGCACCTGCCTTCCACGCGAGCGTTGCGCGTTTTACCGAGCGGGGGAGGCAGTGTGAAGGCGGAACAACAGTTTGATGCGCTGGCGGAACAACGTTTTCTATTGCTCACAGTCGGTCGGCTTGTAAAACGCAAAGGGGTTGAGTGGTTCATTCGCAATGTCATGCCAAAAATACAAAACCTGAATCCGCTGTATCTTGTGACATCAACCGGTCCAGAACAAGAGCACATTCGTCAAACGATTGCAGAACTCCATCTCGAAAACTCTGTTCAACTCCTCGGAACAGTTGATCCGGAACGTCTAGAACAGTTATTTTCGAGCGCGGATATCTTCATTATGCCAAACATTCCTGTGCCGCATGATGTTGAAGGCTTTGGCTTTGTTGCTCTTGAAGCGGCTGTGCACGCGACGCCTGTTATTGCAGCACGACTTGAAGGCATTCCGGATGCAATCCATGACAAAAAAAATGGTATGCTGTTTACGCCAGGAAACGCTGAAGAGTGCGCTACGCTGATTACGCACTGGCACGATCATCCTGAAGAACGCTTGACGTTCGGTGAACAGGCGCAGGCCTACACTGTTACCCACTTCCGCTGGGAGGATGTTGTCGAACGATACGCACAACTCTTTGCAACTCTCCCATGAGTCTCGCCAAAGCCGCAGCAAAAAATATTTCCTATCTCCTCTTCGCTCGAGTGCTCTTTCGGCTTTTGAACGCGATCGCGTTGATTTACGCTGCTCGCTATCTCGGTAACGATCGCTATGGTATGTACATGACCGCAACCGCCTGGGCAAACGCATTCTTAGCACTCAATGATGTCGGTATGAGTACGCTCATGTTACGTGTCGGCGCAAAAGAACCACAGCGTATGGCCATGTTCTTTGGCAACACACTGCTTGTGGAGTCCATCCTTTCTCTACTGATCTGGGGTAGTTTGATTGTCATTGGCACAACACTCTACGACCCTACAACGGCGTGGCTGATCGTGATCCTTGGTGCATCCAACCTCGCCTATGAATTTCGCAAAGTCATGCGTGGAGTGTTTCGAAGCCATGCTAATCTGCGCCCAGTCGCACTCACGGAATTGTTCAATGGCGCTCTGTTCTGCGCAGCAACGTTTGCCATTATCTTCCTTGTCAAAAACCCTGAAACGGGACTGTTCGGTATCGCACATGCGAGCTTGTGGACCGATGTCATCACCGTTGCCATCCTCTTCATCATTACACTACGGCTTCTCAAGCCAGCAATCGATCGCTCGCAGATTTGGGGAATGGTGAAACAGGCATTCCCGTTCACCATCTACAACCTGTTTTACATGATCTATTTTCAGGTTGGCCAGATTCTGTTATCCATCATGCTCGGAAGTATCGCTGTCGGGAGTTATGCTGCTCCAGCTCAGCTCGTGACCGTCCTCCTGTTCATTCCAATCATGGTGTTTCAAGTCACCACGCCAATCATGTACCGCCTTGAAAACGAAGATCCGGAAAAGTACAAACGTATTCACCGCACCATGTGGCGTTACCTTTCGGCAATTGGTATTCCGTCTGGTGTCGGTCTCTGCCTTCTCGCTCAACCGATCATTGCATTCGTCTTTGGCGCAGACTACTTTCAAAACGATCCTGAGCAATTTCGCCGCGCAGTACACGTCATGCAAATACTCGGCATCTTTTTGGCTGTTCGTTTTGTCGGCATCGCTCATGGGAACTCCCTGACTACAACGGACCGACAATCTCTTCGTGCAAAAATGCAGGCGATTTCAGTCGGCATCAATATTGTCCTCGACATCGCCCTCATTTTCTTCTACGGTGTGATCGGTGCCGCGATCGGAACGCTCATCACCGAAATCGGCATCACACTGTCCACGATGTGGCTGTCCTCGCGTCACATCCAAGAATCGTGGAAAAGCATTGCAACCGGGCTTGCTCCGATTGTTGCTGCGGCGGCTGGAATGGCTGCCGTTCTCCTCTTGCTGAAATCAAGCTTCTCTGTTATAGTTCTTGTGATTTTTGGAATGTTTTTGTACGTTTTCATGCTCTGGACCTTCCGTTTCTTCACTGCACACGACCGCACACTGTTTGTCGAAATCCTCCGTCGTAAGCAACACTCAACAGACGCTTCGTAAAAACCTATGCGCACGATTATTATGGCTGCCGGAACATCACAGCGCCTGCGGCCACTGACTGACCATATCCCAAAAACACTACTTCGCATTGGCGAAAAAACGATTCTGGAACATATTTTAGACTCCGCCCGTGCTGCAGGACTCACGCATTTTGATATAGTCACTGGCCATGGCCATCGTGCAATTGAAGAGTTCGTCACTGTCTACCAGCAACGGCATCCCACTATTCACATCAACCTGATTTACAACGACGTCTACGATTCCACCGGAAACGTCGTTTCGCTTTCCAAAGCAAGGGAAGTGTTCGACGAAGATTTCATCATCATCAATTCTGATACGATTTTCCATACTGATCTGCTAAAAAAACTGACTGCATCAGACCATGCCAATGCGATGATTGTTGATGATGTCAAACGTCTCGGAGCAGAAGAGATGAAAGTGCGAGTCGATGACAACGAGTGTATTACACATGTGCACAAAAGTTTGGATCCTGAAACCGCGGCAGGTGAATATGTGGGGATTCTCAAACTCTCCAAACAGCACAAGCAAGAGCTGCTGGACAGTTTGGACAAGATGATCGCAGAAAATCAATCGGTCTACTACGAGGACGCCATTCAAAAAATGATTGATGACTACAACGTTCCGATTAAAAAAATTTCGACAGACGGATTGCCAGTCATGGAAGTAGATACACACGAAGATCTCACACACGCACAACTCCTCATTCAACAGATGCCATAACACCGATGTCCGTCATCCTACGCAATATTCAAATTCCGCTGTTCATCAAAATTGAAACTGGTTGTCTTCGGGATATTCGCAAGGTCCTGGATGAACAGTATTTGCATTTTGAGAAGCCGCTGATTATTTCTGAACCACATATTTTAGAGCTCGGCGGTAATGACGTCGTGAATGCGTTCGGCCAACCCGCAACGATCTTGCTCAAGGAAAATTCCATTGCTGAAGGGAGACGCATTGCAGCAGAGGTACGTGAGAAAGGCAACGATCTCATTATCAGTATCGGCGGAGGACGAGTGCTCGACCTGGGTAAATACGCGGCGACGAAGGCGCAAGTCAACTACATTTCCGTCCCCACCACTCCATCGAATGATGCCATTTGTTCGCCGGTTGCGGTCCTCAAAAATGAAGATGGTGTTACGGAAAGTATAAACGTGAACATGCCCGTTGGTATTTTAGTCGACTCACTGATGTTGACCTCTTCACCCGAAGCGCAGATCCGTGCTGGTGTCGGCGACTTGCTTTCCAAATTTTCTTCCATTGCCGATTGGCGTCTTGCGTACGCCGAAGGGAAAGAACGCATGGATGATTTTGCGGCGTCGCTGGCGTTGTCCAGTGCACAACTCATCTTCGAGTCATTCAACTGCAAAGTGATCAATCTCAACGATCCGAAATTCCTGAACAAACTCATGAACGGTTTGATTGTTGCCGGTGTATCGATGAATATTGCTGGCAGTTCACGACCGTGCTCTGGTTCTGAACATAAAATTTCACATGCGATTGACGCTCTCTTTCCCGGAACATCGCTGCATGGTTTGCAAGTGGCCTTTGGCATGCTGTTTGCGATGTTCTTGCGCAAAGAGTCGATTGAACCCTTTGTCCACATCTACACTCTGCTACAATTGCCGATGACGCACCAACAACTCGGCTTGACTGATGAACAGATGGCTCAGGTCTTGCTGAAAGCTCCGTCCACACGTGAACGCTACACAATTCTCGAAAAAATTGGCATCACTCCGGAGCGTGCAGCATCATTGATCACAGAATACAATGGATTCATCAAACACTACCTCTAATGTGAATTCGCAGGTTTCGCATGCGGGAATTTCTCCACGCAGCGTCATCAAAAAAGAAGACGGCGTTTTGGGCTACTACTTTTCGGCACAAGTGGCAAACCTGATCGTCCGTGCATGTGCTCGCTTGCCGATTCGCCCAAACCACTACACATTCACCTCTCTTGTTCTCGGTTTGGCGGCGGCATCACTCTTCACACGTGGCGACTACAGCACAAACATCATTGGGTTAGTCATTTTGCACCTATCATTTATTTTTGATTGCTGTGATGGACAACTGTCTCGTTTAAAGGGCTTGAGTTCAACAATGGGTCACTGGTTTGACTACCACTCTGACAAAATAAAGGACGGTGCTGCTCTGCTCGGCCTGACCTACGGCGTCTACCACAGCGGCACTGCCGATGCATGGATCTTCATGGTGGCGTATGTCACTATTTTCTTCCAGTTTTTACGCAACATTACGGCACTCAACCGCGACAACTTTCTCCTTGAACACGAAGGCAAAAAAGATCGTGCACATACGTTCATTGCTGAAAAGGGAAATCAGCTGCTTCGCACTCTCAAACATTCATCATTGTTCAAGCTCTCTGACCGCGTTTTGCTGTTTACGGTGGCCATCGTGTTCGATCTTGTCAAAGAAGGAATCATTCTCTATGCTCTTTTAGAGACCATCTACGCACTGTTGTCCGCATTCCTGAACTATCGCCTTTTCTATCGATTTGATTCACAGCAACAAAAAAAATAGTATGCAAATCACTCTGTCGAATGAACTCACGAAAAAACTGGAGGAACGTGTTGCACAGAGCAGCGAATTTCCATCTGTGGAAGCCTACGTGCAATACGTACTCGAAGAAGTCCTGAAGCAGACAGAAACGACATATACAAAGGACCAAGAAGCCGCAGTGAAGGAACGGTTGGAGAATTTAGGTTACCTCGAGTAGCATCTTGCCATGATCGTTTCGCACGCGCACAAGTTTATCTTCACAAAGCCGCGCAAGGTTGCGGGCACAAGTATTGAGGTTGCGTTGTCAAAGTATTGCGGACCAAACGACATCATCACACCGAATGTTTCGTCAACGGCGATTGACAAGGACGCGTACACCGACTACGCACGTAATCATAGCGGATTTTTTAATCACATGCGGCCTGCGCGTATTCAGCAGAAGATCGGGAAAAAAGCGTGGGACGACTATTTTGTCTTTACGATCGTGCGTAATCCCTGGGACATGCTTGTCTCCAGGTATTTTTGGAACAAGAAGGGCGCAACACCGCAAAAAACCGTTCGACAGGTGATCGGTGAACTAAAGAATGATCCCGCAAACGTGGATCGCTACGGGAAACTCTTTTTTGCGCTGTGGAGAAAACTTCGTGCAAAAGAATTATCACCAGAGGACGACTTTAAGACGTTTCTCAAGAAACTCCCGCACAATATCTCCAACAGCAAATACTACTTTGATTTCAACGGAAAACCATGGAACGATTTTGTGATTCGCTACGAACATCTCGCCGAAGATTATAAAACCGTCTGCGAAAA
>SBBP01000161.1 GCA_005239655.1 Candidatus Microgenomatus auricola
TCGCTGCGCGCCTCGTCGAACATCTCGTTGTTGCAGCTCATGTAGCTGCCACCGTTGGAGATGCTCGTCGCGTTCTTGCTTCCGCCGGAGTAGCGGTAGTACTTCGCGCTGTAGGTGAGGCTCCCGCTGGAGTTCTCGATCTGCAGGTGCAGGTGGCAACCGGTTGAGTCACCCGTATTGCCGATCGTTCCGATCGCCTGGCCACGACTGACCCACTGCCCCTTGACCACGAACACTTCTCCCATGTGGCCGTACTGCGAGAAGTAGTTGTCGCTGTCGTGGTTGATCTGGACGTGGTTGCCGTAGCAGAGGCAGCCTGGAGCGTTCTTGTCGTAGTCGTTGACCACGTCGCTCACGACACCATCGGCGACGGCCAGCACCGGCTGGCCGCAGTCGCCGCTTCCACTCGCGCCTGAGAGGTTGAAGTCCCAGGCGTTGGGGGCATGCTCCGGGTACGTGCTCGCGACGTAGGTCTCCCCGCTGCCGAAGGGAAGGTGGTAGGTCTTCCCACTGCTGCCGCCGTTGGTGGCCTTGGCCATTGCATGGACACCGTCCACCATCGCTGCGGTATCCAGATCGACCTCCTCCTCCTCGACCTCTTCGACATCCTCCTGGCCCGTCGTTGAGGTCACCTGGGCGTCGCCGCACCCCACGACACCCATCAGCACCACGATGATGCTGACGACCTTCCAGCTCACCGCCGAAAGGATTTTCCACACGCACTGACACATGACGTTCTCCGATGTGGAACCTTTCTCACTGTCTGCACACCGACTGCCGATGCACATCAATGAGAACCTGACGTTTTTGTGAAACGCCAGAGGACAAGGGTCCAGGGTGGAGAACGATTAGCCTCTAGTGGGGTGGAAACTCGAACCTCTATTGTTAAGGTGCACGTGAAGCTTGAAACGCAAAGACGTCCCAAAGAAGAGGGACGTCCATCTGAAATCAGTATACCGCAATTACAATTGCACGCAAAGGCAGACTTATCCACTTGTCCCCAGACGGCGCTGAAACCGCCGCATGTTTTGCATTGACGCCGTCGCTGCTGTTGCTACTCTTAAAGATACTATCATTGACACAAACCACTATGCGAAGGAATCCCGTTCGTTCGTGTATTGCGTCGCTGCTCATCACTCTTGTGGTCTCAATGAGTGTTACGCCGCAGTTGGTGCGTGCACAAGAGATTGAGGACGTCGAACCTCTTGATACAACCCAGACCGAAGAAACGGTTTCTTCAACAGATACCGTGAGTGAGCCGACAGAAGAATCGACTGTAGACACGGAAGCTGGTTCTGAAGAATCTCTGGACACGGAATCCGCAGATGAAGAATCAGCCACAGCGGACTTCACAGACATTGTTCAGCAGACAACCGATTACACCTGCGGACCAGCTGCACTCGCCACGTTGATTGCCCTCAAAGGCGGTAAAGCAGAGGAGATGCCGATTGCAGAGCTTGCCGGAGCCACACCGGAAAATGGCGTGACGTTGCGCAGTCTCAAAGCAGCAGCACAAACGTTGGGGTACAACGCAAAGGCGCGTTCCTCTTGGACAGTAGAAAAACTACGCACAGCGGATTTACCCGTCTTGGTTCATGATATCCAGGGGGACGGCATTGCACACTTCTCTGTTGTTCGCGAAGTGACGGATGACTATGTTGCCTTAGCAGACACGTCCACTGGAAATGTGAAATTGTCGATTGAAGATTTTTCCTCTCGATTCACAGGTAACGTACTCACCATTACACCGGCTTCAACACTAGACGCAGACATGAGTATGGATGCGGTGTACAACGTAGTGTCCGCAAACCCGGAACTCGTTTCGTCACTTGTCGACCCAGAAGGCAATCCCCTCACATTGGAAGAACTGGATGAACTTTCTGACGAAGAGGCAGATCAGGTAACGGGCAAGGTCATTTTTGTTCTAGCCACTATTCCGCTTGATTACTTTCTCATTGGTGGTATCGCGTTGACTGGTACAGTGATCGTCACCAGTGACAGCTTACAATTTTCTGATTGGATTACACGCTTGGCATACTGGTTCTCCTCGACCGTGAAAAAGGGTATCGATGCTATTGTAGACCGCACCACCAATCCGAATTCGGATAGTGGATGCCCGAATCCGTATGGCTCAAAGGGTGGGCCGAAGCATAGTGAATTGGTTGGTGAAAGGGGAAAACAGTTAATAGATGAGAAATGGACCATTGTTGCTGGTGGGGGAGGTCCAGAAAAGCGTGTTAAAATTCAAAACGGCTATCTCAAACACCGACGGCCGGATATTTGGGCAACGAAAAACGGACAAACCCTATTCGAAAACATCGGCAAGCAAACGAAAAAATGCCAGCCTATCAAGCGTGAACGGGAAGCATTGGAAGACTTGAAGAAAGCTGTTCATAGTGAGAACGATGGCGGCGGTCCGATTAATCCTATTGTACGATTCACGCCGTATAACGTCATTGGTGCGTCCTTTGACGATGATGATTAACGTCTGATAAAATCATGTCCGAAATTTCATTTTGTGCATCACCAAAAGAGCTCCGTGATGTTCTTGAGTTTGTGTTTACAGAAACAGATATTGAAGTGTATGACACGTATTCAGAGTTTGATAAAGAACTCAGAAAGTTTGACAGTGCTGACGCGGTGTTGGATGCGCATGGGATCAAAACAACAGAACTGCAAGATTGTGAAGGATTTCGAATCGCTTTCTATTCTCCCTCGGTGATGAAGCGTCGCATTATCACGACAATTCATCTGAAAAAAGAAAAAGAAACTGACCCGACACTTCGCTATATGATTGAAGGCTGGGCTCTGATTTTTTTCTCTTTTGGGGGTATACAGGATGGGTGGTTGCGTTCATCGGATTTTGTTCATAATTCTGAAAAACGAGCAAAAAAATGGGAGGATACGTTAGGTAAAAAATTTGGCCCGGTATCCGATGTCAACTGGGATGCGCTGCAACAACTCTCTAAAAA
>SBBP01000075.1 GCA_005239655.1 Candidatus Microgenomatus auricola
ATACTACAACACGAATATGAAAATAAAAACGTTCATTCTACGGCACAAAATTTTCTCTTTCGCTGTTGTCGCGGGTATTATCCTGGTCATCGTCATCGCGACCCTACAGGACTCTCCACAACAAGAACCACAGAAATGGTTAGAGCAAACCGCACAGGTCGTAGAAAACACCGACGATTCGCTCTGGATCACCGTTCCGTATGCCAAAAAAAACTATGCTGGAGCACTGTTTCACTACCGCATCGATACGGGACGCATTCAAGAGGTATCGCTTCCTGTTGCTGACCTTACGCATGTGAGCGCGACATCCGACGGAGACGAAATCGCTCTCATTGCCCATCAACAGCCGGACGCTGGTTTGTTTGTCTATCAACCACTTCGCGGCGTCATACGTCGACTGTCGGTCACTGAACTGACATCTGCATTCCACTCCCCTGTCAGCTCGTGGATTGCTTATGAACAAGCCGGCAACATTTTTGCGATTCACAGCGAGAACAATAAAGTTGTACAGCTGACCAACGGAGACAAAACGTATCGATCACCAGTGATTTCTGCAGACGGGAAAACAGTCGCCGCCTCGTACGAGGATGGTGACGCAACAGGCATCGAACTGCTCAGCGTGAATCCCGAAACGTTCACAGTTGAGAACCGCGAGATACGAGAGGGACCGGACAGCACTGCACTAAGCCTCTCTGGTGATAAACAGTACATCGCACTCAGTGACGAACAACGTGTCATCAACAGCAGTAACAGTGAAACGGTCTACACATTTCCTGTGGAAACCGATGTGGAAACAGTCCTCGGTGGAGCGACGTGGCTGAGTGACGGCACACTCATTTATACCGAATGGACAGGTAACTTCGAGGAAGTGAACATTCACGCTGTCGAGCCCGACTTCTCCGCACAGAAGCGATACATGATCTTTGCGTTTACCGAACCACGCGCGCAGTTCGACGCGACAACCATGAACAGCCGAGTGCATATTACCAGCACACACTAGTATGATACGACGCAGAGAAATTTCGCATCTTCAAGAGGATCTCAAAACAGGTGAGCAGAAAGTGTTGGAGATGCAAAAGCATCTCGTCGGCGAGCTTGACGCACTCCTCAACCACCGCTCACCGGACCCGAAAAAAGTGGCAGATCTCAAGGAAGAGGTTGCGGATATTCAACTGCTGCTTGAACACATCCAACATGAACAGTCGGTCGAGTACGTGGTGCAACGCCGCATTCCTCTGCGTGTGAAATTCGCACTCACCGGAGTCTTCACTCTCCTCCTTTCTGGTAGTGGCTTCTACTTTTACTGGACCCAGCTGCGACAGAACATTTCCTACGGCGAGGCCGGCGGAACTGTGGAGCGATTTATTCCATTCACACACAGCGAGGCACTAAGCGACAAACTCTACTTTAGTGGCGGACAGAATGCAGAACACCAAATCGCCTTTTCCTCTGCACACGAATCTCACCGCATTGTTGGGCTCTTTGCTGGAAGCGATGGAACCTTTCGGCTGTTCTATACCACTGGTGGAGAGAGTCTCCAGCTCATGGAACGAACGCTGTCGTCCTCACTGGCCCCCATCGGCGATGACCGTGTGATCACTGAAGATTCGACGATCCGTGAGGTCGCAATGGATCAATCCCCAAGCACTGGGGAACTCTACGCCTTCATTCAACTCGAAAACAACTTGAGTCGTCTCATAATCATCGCACCTGATGGCCAGATCACTGATCAAACCACCTGGGCGATGGATCCGAGCCTGGAATGGCACGATGCATTTGTTGCCGTCACAGACGACAGGCTCTTTCTTGGTGCCCACACACGATTACCCGAGAAACCCACACTGCTCGACGTGCAACACATTGTATTGCACCCATTCAGCTTGGAACTGCGGCCGCACACAGAGCGTTTTGAAATCGACTCTCAGAGTTACCACCTCAAAACACCGTGCGTTCTGCTGGACGCAGCAGAACAGCGTTACCTCCTGGCCTGCGGAGGCAGAGAAAACGTTCCACCGAGTGACTATATCAAGGGCGATGAACTCTACGGCATCACTCTGGATCGAGAAAAATTCGAACCGCAGGAAATTGTCCAGCTGACCTACAATAAAGGTCACGATTTTACCCTCACTGATGCTGACCAGGCTGACGATATCCTCTTTCTTGCGCAGAACTTTACAAACAACTATCCACAAACTCCTGAGGAAAACTTTGGATTTGCCGATGGTACCGGAAACGTGCTTTTTCGAGCCTACCATATCAGCGATGCAACGGTCCTTGGAGGAACCTATCAACTCACACAGTACGAGCCAGAGTATAAACGCCCAACAACCGGTGCGACGCGCCTCTTCATTGTATGGCAGCCAAACACGAACACGGTCACCAGTGCATATCAAATCATGAACACTGAGCAGACATCGATTATCGTCTCTTCCAACAGCCTCATCCCAAACGACAATCTCCTCAACACAATACGTAACAAAAACACCCCGCAATAACGCGGAGTGTTTTTTATACGTATCAATTCTTAACGACCTTTTGGAGCCATTGCCACTCGTCGGCGCATTGCCAGTCCGAGCAAGACGAGGATAACCACTGCAACGACAACCCACATCACCACACGACCGCTGTCCATCACCCAAAATTGAATCGGTGATGCAGTGAGCGCTGTTCCCGCATAGGTCACGACTGCACGAGCCGTGTACTTACCCATGTTGGCTGTGGCGTTCGAGCTGCCACTAAATGCACGTGTGCTATCAGGCAAGATGTTTTGCCCGTCTGGGTTGAGATTGATAGTATCAACCACAGCGTCTCCTTTTAAGAGTTCGACCACCACCTCTGGAGCGGTGTGTGTGTTACCGGTGTTCTCAATCTTGACTTCAAATTGCACTTCCTCTTGTGGTGAGTAGCTGGATTGATCAGTCGAAAATTCAACCAATCGACCAGTTTCACTAATCTCACCTGTGACATTCACCAAGAACAGTGAAGCCACTTGTTGACCGACCGTGAGACCACTTGAGTCACCTAATGCTCCTTCTGGGGCGCTCTTCCCAACGAGAACTGCAAGGTAGTGACCACCAGCAGTCGCATTGGAAGGTACAGAAATCGTTGCCGTCACATTGGCCGCCTCTCGTGCACCAATTGACAGGGATGTTACATCAAAGCTGACCCAAGACGAAATATCTCGACCAGAATCAATGAATTCTGCTTGTCCTGCCTCACCGGACGACTCAAACTCCTTTGCGCTCACATTGAATGTGAGATCTTCCGAAGAATCGTTTGTGATCTTGATGACTTCAATGACATTCTCACCAGGAGAAACCGTACGCTCTGTTAACGATGGCGAAACTCCAACTCCTTCTGAGCTCTGTGCAAAGACTGCTGCGCTATACAGCATGCCAAGCACAACCACAGCGGTTGCTGCTAATAGAGGAACACGCCCCCTCAATAGACTCATGTTCATAGTGTTATTTTTATGTTTGATGGATACGTTTAAGCTCTATTAGTAGATTGGAACAGCAATGTAGTCCACAGTCATGTCCTGGTAAATGCCCGATTCTTGCAACGCTGTGACTTCGATTCTGTAGACAATATCCGTATTCTCCGCACTCGCCGGTGCAGCATTATACGCAACTTCTGCGTCAGCTGTATGTGGCGCAGCATAGGTGTCGTTCGCACTGAAGCGACCAGTTGTACCAGTACCCAGAGTCCCGTCCGTCGTGTGATAGCCGATCAAACCGTTTTGGTCACCCGTATTATTCGGCGCAGCCCACGCTAACGGTGAGGCATTCGACCCTGCTGCTACATCAATATCATCTCCGACAGTGCTTGTGAGTGTAATTTGGTTGAAGTTGATATAGACCGTATATCCGCCAGTGCCGTTTGTTGAGACCGTAAGGCGTTGTGCAACCTCTCGATTGACGTTTGACCCCGTGATGTCAAAAATACCAAACGGAATGGTTGTTGCAGTGGAATTTGCATCTGTTGTGATTCCTGCAACAGCAGTGCCAGAGTTAATTGCAACTACTGCAAATGACAGGTAGGATTCCACTGTTGCGTCCACAACAGGTCGTGCATCAATTAAATCCAGCTGAAGTGTCACCTGATCCTTGACGGTGAGGTTATCTCGTGTTTGCACTACTATATCATGCACAGCGGTGTCGTTCGCATTGACAATGCGTTTCGTACCAGCACCACCAAGGGTTGCATTGGATCCTATTTGAATTTCAACAACACTTCCTGCCGCAATACCCGCGTCGACGTAGTCGGTGCAAATATCAAAACGAATCTGGTCTAGACCAATCGTAATCGTC
>SBBP01000034.1 GCA_005239655.1 Candidatus Microgenomatus auricola
AACTCATGCAGACCATTGCGACCGCGACTGCGGGGGCAATTGAAAACGCCTACTTGTTTGAACAGACCACACTGCTCAGCGAGGCACTGGAAGCCCGAAAAGTCATTGAGAAAGCCAAAGGTCGCATCATGAAGCAGTATGCGGTGACTGAAGACCAGGCATACGAATGGCTCAAAAAACGCGCCATGGATTTACGGAAAACCATGCGCGAAGTGGCTGAGGCGGTACTGATTAGCATTCAGTGACGACAAGAGAAAGTCGGACTTTTCCACAACTGTTGTTCGCACAAAACGTGTGGTAAACTACATCTAACGCAGAGCGCACAGCGGAGTGCACTTTGATGCAGACAGAGAAGTCTACACGACGCAGCATCGATTGCTGTCAATTTTATCAATTGTACTCATACACCATGGCACGATTTACACCACCCTCCACGACCGATGAGTTGTTTGCTCTCTGCAAACGCGAAAAGGTTGAAATGGTTGATGTGAAGTTTGTCGACGTCGAAGGTCGTTGGCATTCTGTCACACTCACTATGGACGCATTCACTCCAGACTGTTTTAAGAAAGGAGTCCCGTTTGATGGTTCGAGTATTCCTGGCTTTCAAACTATCGTCGAAAGCGATTTAGTGTTGATGCCTGCTCCCGAAACCGCATTCATGGATCCCGGATCAGAAGTCAAAACCCTCTCCATTACTGCTGATCCGATGGACCCCGCAAGCGGCACAGTCGAGGAGTACGAAAATAACCCACGCTCTGTCGCGCGAAAAGCGCTTGATTACCTCCGGAAAACCAAAATTGGCGACACGATGTACGTTGGTCCAGAAATTGAGTTTTTTATTTTTGATGATGTGCGGTATACCAGCACTGACCGAACATCTGGATATGAGATTGACAGTGCCGAAGCAGCATGGAATAACGGTGAACCCTATGATGAAGGGAATCACGGAATTCGTGCGGCGGACCAGAAAGGGTACTTCACCATTCCGCCAATGGACATGTTTCGCGACATGCGTAACGAAATGGTGCGAGAAATGGAGAATGCTGGAATGGTTATTGAACGTCATCACCATGAAGTGGGGTCGCCTGGCCAGGCTGAAATCAACATCCGCTATCAGGACATGTTGCGCCAAGCCGACCAGGTGCTCATGTACAAATATATTGTTCGGGTCGTTGCCGCACGATACGGGAAATCCGTGACCTACATGCCAAAACCACTGTTTGCACATAACGGCAGTGGAATGCACTGTCACCAGTCGCTCTGGAAAGGCGGAAAATCTCTCTTCTACTCTGCCGGTGGATACGCACGGTTGAGCGCACTGGCGATGCACTACATTGGTGGTATTCTCAAACACGCTCCGGCGCTGATGGCGTTTGGTGCTCCCGGAACAAATTCCTACAAACGCCTCACGCCAGGATATGAAGCACCAGTGGTGTTGGCGTATTCAAAACGCAATCGCTCTGCAGCAGTTCGTGTTCCTGTCTACGACCAAACACCGAGTGGCACACGCATTGAGTTCCGCTCATCCGATCCAATGGCCAATCCGTACCTGTGGTTTTCAGCAATGTTGATGGCGGGTCTCGATGGCATCAAGAACAAAATCAAACCAGGTGAGCCAATCGATAAAAATTTGTTCCATTTGAGTGCGTCTGAACAAAAAAAAGTGAAGTTCGTTCCATCTTCATTAGAAGGATCATTTGCGGCACTCGAACAGGACCACGACTTCTTGTTGCATGGTGGAGTATTCACCGAAGCGTTCATCGAGAACTACACCGAGATGAAGCGTGAGCAGATTGATGCCGTGCGACTACGGCCACACCCACACGAGTTCTCACTGTACTATAACGCATAAGATCCATCGTTTCACAAAGGCGTCTCCCATTCCTTCTGGGAGCCGTTTTTGTATTCGACAATGGGATAGGCGTTTGCTACCATGAATACAAGAACAATCACTCATTACAGGTAGTGCAAAAGTCAACACACTCATCACGCACACGTCGACGCAAACACATCCCCAACGACGAGCTTGCAAGTGAGTTAAAAATGGTGATGGAGAGCATCGGCGACGGAGTCGTTGTCCTCAACAAGGACCTCCGTATTGTATTAATGAATCCATCAGCGCAGGAAATCACCGGCTTTTCATTTTCTATGTTACGTGGCAAACGCTTACACGATGTATTACGCTTGACGACAGAAGGTAAAGTGAAGGCGACGATTGATCTTGCGGATGTGTTGGAGAAAAGTAAACGACAGACGATGTGTCAACACTTATTACTTGAGCGCAAGAATCAGGATATCATTCCCGTGACCTACTGTGCGGCGCCGGTGAACGGACACGGTGGTCCGGCGCGGGGTGTTGTGCTGACTATCCGCGATGCGCGCGGTGAATACGCAATCAGTAAAATGAAATCCGAATTTGTATCGATTGTTTCGCATCAAATGCGGACTCCGTTGGCCGCAATCAAGTGGTTCTTGGAGTCCGTGATTGATGATCCGCATGCTCAAGCACTCACTGAGCGACAGCATGAATACGTCAGTCAAGCATTCCAATCGAACGAACGCATGATTACACTGGTGAATGACTTGCTCAATGTTTCTCGCTTGGAATCCGGAAAGGTGAAATGTATTCCAAAAGCCGTGGACAGCGTCGCGATTTTTCGAAGTGCAATTTCAGAGATAGAAACCTATGCGCATGCGAGAAACGTCACGGTTGATTGTCGTTTTCTGCATGCAAAACTTCCGCGGGTGCGGGCGGACGCTTCACATCTTCGACAGGTGATTCAGAATATACTTGCCAACGCGGTGCAGTACACTCGTGGGCGACAGACCGTGACGATTGATGCGGATGTCCGTTCGGACGAAGTCGTCTTTTCGGTTGCCGATCATGGTATTGGGATTCCACTGCGAGAACAGCGTCGAGTATTCGAGCCGTTCTTTCGTGCCGCCAACGCCATTGAGACTCAAGCAGAGGGTTCTGGACTGGGGTTGTATATTTGCTCACTGCTACTCAAGATCAACCACGGGCGCATATGGTTGCAATCCGTAGAAGGAGAAGGAACTACGTTTTTTATTGCTTTGCCTCGCGCCGTGTATCAAAATCAAAACGAATAACCCATGCGTGCCATCGGCATTGATCTCTCAGATCGAAGCATTGAAATCGTGGAACTGCGCCAGCGCTTTGGTCAGTTTACAATACTGTCAGCCGCATGCTGCACCCTCCCAGAAGGATTGATTGCCGACGGCGTATTGATGGATATCCCATCCATCGCTGAACACATTCGTGCGTGTGCAGAAAGTGCCAAACCAAAGGCCCTGACAATTGAAAGCGCATCGTTTTCGATTCCGGAATCAAAAGTACACACACACGTTTTTGTGTTTCCGCGCAGTCTCAAAAATGACGAAGTGAACCAAGCGATCCACGTGCAGTTTTCCGACTACTTTCCATTTGAGCCAGAGGCGATGGCATTTGATTGGAAGGTGACACGAAAATCCGAGCAGACACAAGATGTGCTTGTTGCGGCATGTGAACAGTCGTATGTGGACGGCATTGTTGCACTTGCACAGGAGTGTTCAATTGAGATCAGCGGCATTGATTTGGAATCGTTGAGTACTGGGCGGGCCGTACTCCCTGTTCCAAAAAAACACAATGCCTATGTATTGATCGATTCTGGTGCGCGTGTGACATCTCTCTCCATTATTGACGAATCCGGACTACAAATGACCTTAAGCGTTGGCATGGCCGGCGAACACCTTACCGAGCAAATTGCGAAAAAACGTCAACTCTCACGTGAAGAGGCGGAAACACTTAAGACGCACACAGACCTTTCTGATCCAGCGGCCGGCGATATTCGCACGGTGTTTGAAGATCAATATGCACCGGTGTTTGCGGAAGCAAAGCGCATGATCACATTTTTTGAAACCTCTTCTGGGAACAGTGTGCACGGGGTATACCTCTGTGGCGGAGCCTCTCAAATGGCTGGAATGCGAGCGTTCGTACAAGACCATATTGAAAAACCCGTACATGTCGGGCACGCCTTGCAACACATTCGTCACCATGATGTTTTACCGCATGACGGGGCAGAATTACGATATGCCAACGCCATTGGGCTTGCGTTGGGACTTCTCGATCCAAAACATCGTGTGTTATTTAACTTTCTCAAGCAAGAGGTATGAATCAGTGGGGGTTTACCGTGGTTGAAGGACTGATTGTAATTGCGATCATCGCTATTCTTGCGGCAGTTGCATTTGTTGCGATCGATCCAGCTGCACGATTTGCCGAATCTCGCAATGATCAACGCTGGACTGACGTGAGTCTCCTCATGGAAGGAATCCAAAAGGCGTTTCGTGAGACCAACCGGGAACGGAGTGGCGTATTGCAATCTATTGACACCGACTCGGAGAGCGTGCAAATTATTACCAATGGATCAGGTGAGCTGCCCTGCGATGGAGTCTGCGGTACAGAAACGATTCGTGCGACAGCGTGCGGAGCAGACCTTTCTGTATTGGTTGAGCAGGGCTACCTCCCACATGTCCCTGCAGATCCAAGGGCATCTGGACTCGATAGCCAATACTTTATTAACTACGATGCAGGGATGTTTACGGTCGGTGCGTGTGCGCCAGAGCAAGAGAAAGACGGCGCAACGCCAACCATCCGTGTTTCACGTTAGATCGTTGAGGTACCCAACAAGAAAAAGTAGACAAACAGCACCATGAAGGCGAGTTGATAGACCAGTGCTATCCGAAAGTGAATTGGAATACGCATGGTGTTATGAAAAAACATGTGAACGGAAAAGTGCTCGGCTAAAACTCGTTCAGCAACTCCGTGCGGTATGCGTTCGACAGCGGCTGCCGGAGTCGCCCCCCCGTACTGTTTTGTGTAGAATGAAACCAACAGGTCGGGGAGTACGCCACCAATCGCACCGACCGTCAGCATGAGCGTGTTATAGCCATGCGGAATATTCACCACGGCCATAAGGAGGAGGACGAGGAGAAAAACATCGATTGCCGCAACGCAGAGTGCAAGCGTGTCTTTTGAATTATGCACGTACCTCCAGTAGAGAAACTCATCTCCGTGAGGGATTGCATCGATGACGTAATGACTGGCGATTGCAAATAACAAACCCACCAGGATACTGTCCGTCCATTGTGTCGCGAGCATACCGACGGCAGCGTGGGTAGTGAGGGTCATGCTTGAGTTATCGAAGGAAGGGAAAGTCGCCTTCAAATATAAACTCATGTGGTCCAGCGACTGTGTCGAAGTCACTCCATGGACCATTTGGGTTTTTGCTGATCGAAACGGTGTACTGTTCGGCTCTTGGCCCACTTTCCGCACCAATTTCATGGATCACTAACATGTCGCCGCTTTTGAGGGCGACATTCAGTTGAACAATGATGTCACCACCGGGTCCCAGTGCAACATATTTTGGTTCTTGATTTTCTTGTGGGGACCCAAGGATGCTTGTTACGACCTTTGCGGCATTCTGATTGCCCGCAGTTCCGTCCAAGAGATTACTCGAAACGACTGCAGAGGCGTACACAGACTGTTGTGTTTTGGATTTGAAGATTTCAACGGCGTTGATGTCTGCGCCCGGAGCGGGAGTGGTATCCTTGGTGTCCGTTGCTGACGTTGCGTCGACAATGCGCACGTATGTTTTGCGTTGTGTCGCCAATGCAAAAAACGCAAGCGCCACAACAGCGATAACAACGAGGCCTATCAAAAGTGCTGTTTTGGTTTTAAACACAGAGGTCATGTTGCGGGGGCCGGATTTGAACCGGCGATCTGCTGGTTATGCTTTACCACTACAGTTTTCACTGCGGCCTGCGTTGTGCAGGAGT
>SBBP01000048.1 GCA_005239655.1 Candidatus Microgenomatus auricola
ATGCAGAACCGTCCGCAGCAGCGCTTGCTGACCTGATTGAACTTGCGCGCGAGAAAGAAATCACATACGTTTTTTTTGAGACACTGGCGAGTCCAGACCTCGCACAGACACTTGCAGACGAAATTGGCGCACAGACACTCGTACTCAATCCGATCGAAGGATTCACCAACGAGGAAATCGCCGCAGGAAAGAATTACATGACCGCAATGCGAGAAAATTTAGCGCATCTGCGCACAGCATTACAATGTCAATAAATCAACCCACCACTCCCTGCATCGAAGCAAAAGACGTGCACTTTCAGTACGGCGAAAACGTCGTGCTCGATCACGTGAGTTTTCAGATTCGGTCTGGCGATTATGTCGGCATCCTCGGTCCAAATGGATCCGGCAAAACCACCCTCTTGCGCATTATTCTCGGCATTCTCAAACCCACGCGCGGGACGCTCCATATCTTTGGGGAAGACAGCCGCACGTTCAAAAACAACGTATGGATTGGATATGTTCCACAGCGCGCAGCGAGTAGTACGAATAGATTTCCTGCGACGGTCGAGGAAGTGGTCACGAGTGGGCGCACGCCACGCGTCGGGTTACTGCGTGGCTTGCGTGCAGAAGACAACACAGCGATCGAACAGGCGATGCACACCACTCATATTCTCCACTTGCGCAAGCGACTCATGAGCCGGCTCTCCGGTGGTGAACGTCAACGCGTGTTCATTGCCCGCGCCCTTGCTGCTGAGCCAAAAGTACTGATTCTCGACGAACCCACCGTTGGTGTCGACATCGGAGCGCAGGAAACATTCTATCATTTTTTGCGTGCGATGAATGAAAGCGGCATGACGATTCTCCTTGTCTCACACGACATCGACGTGTTGGCCGGTGAGGCAAAAACAATACTCTGCCTCAATCGTGAACTCATTTGTCATGTTGCGGCGCAGGATTTTATCACGTCTGACCATCTCACAAAGCTGTACGGCGAGAAAGGAAAATTCATTTTGCACAAACATTAGTATGCTCGAGATTTTTCAATACGACTTCATGATTCGCGCAATCGTTGCTGGCATCTGCATCGCGGTCATCTTACCATCCATCGGTAGCTTTCTCGTTGTGCGACGATATTCCATGATGGCAGATACGCTTGCACACGTTGCACTCGCTGGGTTGGCTGTTGGCGTGCTCTTTCAATCGCAACCCATCGTCACGGCAATTATTGCAACGGTTGTTGCGGCTGTGGGGATGGAACAGCTTCGCACCAGACGGAATATCATGGGTGAATCCGTACTCTCACTGTTTCTCTCCGGCAGCCTTGCGATCGCAGCGGTCGTGCTCAGCGTTGCCAAAGGATCAGCCGTGAACCCATTTGCCCTCTTATTTGGAAGCATCGCAACAGTTTCTGTTCAAGATGTGCAGATCATTCTCGTGCTGGGCGTGATTGTCGTCGCAACACTCGTGCTCTTTTATAAACAACTTTTCTTTGTGTCGTTCGATGAAGAGTTGGCACAGGCCAGCGGACTACGCGTGCAGATGTTGCATCTGTTGTTGATTGTGTTGGCCGCAGTTGCGGTTGTTCTCGCAATGCGTATCGTTGGCGCGCTGTTGGTGGGGTCGCTGATGGTCATTCCAGTGTTGACGGCAATGCAATTTGGCCGCGGGTTTCGTCACACTACTTTCATTTCTGTTTTCGTATCGCTCTTTGCGATGCTGGCCGGACTCATCACATCATTCTACGTTGGTACAGCGAGTGGAGGAACGATTGTCGTGATTGCCCTTTTCTGCTTCATGCTCAGTTTGTTTTTCAGTACGCGTCACACTTAGCAGACTATACGAAAGCGTTTACGACGTGTTGTCGCTCCAGCTTCCAGGGTACGGCAAGATTTTGGAACACGGAAATATTCAGCGAGGAGTCACGATTGCGGTAATCGTCCGCATGAGGTTATTTTCTATCGATTTTGACTTTACTCAACATTTCCGTCAGACGCATGTGGGTCGTGCGGAGGAGGTGTGACAATTTTCGCATATGCAGTGTTAGCACAATCATCGCACCAAGCACGAGTCCACTTCCTATCACAAGCAAGCCCCACACGCCAATCACATTGGTCAACGACAGCAATGCGTGTACCAGTATTGGGTTGGGGTCCTCACGTAATTCTTCTGCAAACAGTCGCAGGATAAATGCGCGAGGACCAAAGTAGGTGCCAATGAGCACAATGAGACCGAGGAGAAGGAATGATAGGTCCATCGCCAGAGCACCAAGTGTGAGGCGAATGTTGTGCACTGTCGCTGGAATCTCAACGAACTGCAGCTTGAGTTCGGCGGTGACGACGTCAATCAACATACCAATGCGCTGTTGCAGACCACGCCAGAGCCCGTATTTTTTTTCTTTAATGACTTGCGACAACTCGCGAAACACCGCCATCTGAAAACCGTTGCCGTAGTATTTTGCGTAGAAGTTGAGTGCGGCCTCAATACGGAACCGATGTTTGTAGTACGACGGGATGCGGTTCCATAACGACCGCTGCATCGCACGTTCTCCACCGACAAGCGGAACAAGTGTGACGCGATGTTTGAGAAAGTGATAGACGGGACGATGACGCATCGCTACAAACATATCCACGTCACCACTCAGCACCGGGCGGAGAATACGATCGAGAGTGTCATGGGTAACACCTGCAACATCTCCGTCACAGAAGAAAAGAATATCACCACTCGACTCCGCCACACCTCGTTCCATCGAAAAACCTTTTCCACTATTGTGTTCGTTCCGAATGTATCGCACCCGGTACTGCTGTGCCACTGCACCTGTGCCGTCAGTTGATGCATCATCAACAACAATCACCTCGGAAAAGTGTGGATAGGAAGTCAACACGCTCAACACCGCACCGATGCGTGCAGATTCGTTATACGCCGGGACTATTGCACTGATGGTTTTCGGGATTTCAGCCATACCATAATGAGTTTACCGAACACCGCAACCACGACGAGGAGCGTAAATGCAATTTGGATGTTCTTGACTTGAGGCAGCACATTCACAATACCCCGTCCGGCAAGCCACCCAATACCGACCATGACGGCAAGCCAAAGAATCGTGCCAAGGAAATCAAACACCAGAAAAGTAAGAAACCGCAGTTTGCGGTGTGCGAGGTAGAGAATCGTAAGAATGCGTGTACCATACAAGAATTTGATGAACAGCAGAATGAGGAATGGTTTGTCACCGGTGATGCGTTCAACGCGTGAGACAACGCGTTGATACCGATTGGAAGAGCGTTGAAAATGTTTCGTTCCGGCAACCAGAGTTTGCCCAAAGAGAAACCACACAGAGTCTGATGTGAGCGTGCCAATAAAGGCGAGGAGGTACACGTTCTCGACAGGCCATGCACCAGTTGCGGACAAGAACCCCGCAGAAATAATAACGGTCTCGCCGAAAAAAAATGAACCAACAAAGACCGCCAACTGTCCGTAGGAAGAAATCAAATCAACAAGTGTTTGATCAAATGGCATAGCATCAATTGTGATTGTCGGGATATCCAGATTTGAACTGGAGCTACATCCACCCCATGGACGCGTGCTACCCCTACACCATATCCCGAGAGACATGCACAATGCCATGTAGTATGCCTGATGCGGCGGAAGGATTCAAGGGTTTGGCGGAATGAGAAAATACGGTATACTACGTTCACTATGCTCGAGAGGAGGAAGCTGTCCATACGAGAAAAATTGCTGCTGGGGTTTGGCGGAATTGCCACTGCTATTTTTATTACAGTCATCTATGTTTTTCAAGCACTCAACACATTGAAGACTGTCACCGAAGTCGACGGAGAAATTCTTGCTATTCAACGACAAATTATTTTCATTGCGGCTTTGGCGGTTGCTGCTGCTGCTGCAATTGCGATCGCTGTCATTCGATTTGTCACGACAGAAATGCAAGTGATGGACGATCAGAAAATTGAGTTCTCAGCACTCACCTCGCATCAATTACGCACACCACCAACAATCATCAAATACGATACAGAAATTTTGCTCAGCGGTGATGCGGGGCAACTCACCCGCAAACAGCAGCAGTACATGCGCGAAATTGAACACGCCAATCAACGCATGATTGATATTATTCATGCACTCTTGAATGTGTCGAGAATGGAAATGGGAACATTTTCTATTCAACCTCAGGAGGTCGACATCTGTGCGCTCGTCCGGAGTGTATCAAACGAAGTTCGTCCGGTTGTTCGTGAGAAGCACATCATCTACACAGTATCGTGCACTCGCATCCCGAAAATTTATGCCGATCCACGACTGGCGCGTATTGTGCTGCAAAATGTGATTGGGAACGCGGTAAAGTATACAGAGAATGGCGGGAAAATTACGGTCTCCGCGTATGCTTCAGAGCGAGATCTTTTTATAGAGGTGACCGATACAGGGTGCGGCATTCCCAAAGAGGTGCAGGCACACGTGTTTACCAAACTCTTTCGTGCTGACAATGCACGGTTGCTCGACCCTGAAGGAACAGGTCTCGGGCTCTACATTGCACGTGCGATTGCTCGTAACGTTGGCGGAAAAATGTGGTTTGAGTCAGTTGAGGGTAAAGGGTCTTCATTCTTTTTTACGTTGCCACGAAAAGGTCTGCGCAACAAAGCCGGGCGGTCACAGCTGGCTATTGATTCAACTATGGTGTAAACTGTAAGTACATGGCAAAACGCATTCTCATTGTTGAGGACGAAGAAACATTGTTACGAGCCCTGTCGGAAAAGCTGGCTCGCGAAGGATTTGAAATTTATGAGGCATTGAACGGTGAAGAGGGTTTGCAAATGGCGGAGACGAAAAAACCCGACTTGATTTTGCTGGACATCATTATGCCACGTGTCGATGGAATGAAAATGTTGAATGAGATGCGCAGCGTTTCGTGGGGCAAAAAGATACCCGTGATGATTCTTTCCAATTTGAGTGATGATAAGAAAGTCGCTGAGTCACAGGAGCAAGGCGTCAATGAGTATTTGATCAAGACCGATTGGAGTTTGCGCGAAGTGGTGAAGAAGGTGAAGGAGAAGTTTGTGGAGGAGTAGGTGCCCTATGGAATCAAAAGCAAGACATTGGATCGTGCTCATTTGGCTTACGCTTATTCTGGCTTTTGGCTCTGCAGTCCGTGTATGGCATATCGATGAGGTACGAAATGTTGATGAGCCGAACATCATCAACCGTGCTGCGGAATATGCGAACGGAAAATTCCATATTTCCTGGTACAACTGGCCCGCACAGTCGCTCATCCGTTTAGATGGCACGATCTTTGCCGTGCTGCAGGATGTCATGAGTGTCACTACGCCATCTTGGGATGCATCGATAAAAGCAAACTTCAAGACGCACGAGACGACGTTCCGTACATTTGCTCACCTGGTGACCGTATTCTTTGCGCTGCAGTCCGTGTTGTTGGTATTTGGGGTTGGATTTATTGTGCGAGGGCCTATCGTCGGCTTGGGAAGCGCACTGTTCTTGTCAGCCAGCTATCTCCATACTGTCCACTCGCGCTTTGCGACGCCCGATGTACCGACAACGGCCGCTTTTCTTGCGGTATTGATGCTCAGCATCCTGCTCCTTCAGGCGAGATCCATCACGCGCAGAGAGAAAATTTTTGTCTATGGTTGTGCTGGTCTCGTGAGCGGCTTTGCGCTTGCAACAAAATACACTGGATTGCTTGCGATCGTTCCACTGGCCACGGTCCATGTGGTAC
Source organism: Candidatus Microgenomatus auricola (assembly GCA_005239655.1). Lineage (GTDB taxonomy): Bacteria > Patescibacteriota > Patescibacteriia > UBA9570 > XYC2-FULL-38-9 > Microgenomatus_B > Microgenomatus_B auricola_A. Next base: position 5,713 of record SBBP01000048.1, read on the forward strand.
TGTTTTGGCGGTCTGTTTCGTGGCAACTTGGCCGCGCGCTGCGCGCGTCTCGGGAGCTGTTCAACTGGCCGTTATGCATCTTTGCGCTCGCAATGATTGCCTCACACACTTTTTTTCACCCGTTCTTTTTTGTGGACCTCAACATCATTATTCAAGATATCCTCTTTGAAGCAAAGGGAGAACGGCTTGGGGTTGACTGGGCAGGGCAAGGCGCTTTTCTGAAAAACGTGATCTACTATACGCGTGGAAATCTCTTCTGGAATGGATTAGGGATTTCAATTATCGCCGGGGTTACTCTCTTTTTTTCATTTTTTCGTCTGCACACGCGACGGTGGCAAAGCGTTGCACTGATTGGATGTTTTTACCTGGTGACTCTATTCGGACTCTCGAGTTTGGGGTTGCACTGGAGCCGTTGGGCTGTGCCGTTTTCGCCTTTGATTGCCGTTGCCGCTGCAGTCGGGTGTTTTGAGATTTTCAACATGCTCAGAAAATGCAAGGTTCCTCATACCGCGGCTGTCGTCATCATCACCATCGTGGTCACGGCCGTCACATTTCCACCTGTCCTGCTGAGCTATTCTGTTGGTCGTGAAACCGCACGCAGTGTAAGCACCGCGCAGGTGATGTCTGATTACATTAGAGCGCATATTCCGCCAGGGTCACGAATCGTTTCAGATACATATTACCTGAAGCTCAGCAAAGCCTATCGTCTTTCAGAACCACGTATACTATTGTACGTCGAGACGTTGCAGTCATATCGCGACCGTGGCGTACAGTACGTCGTCGTCAAACCCATACGCAAAGCATATGCTGCGCAACAGCCAGAAAAATATGCTGCGATCATTGCATTTTTTGAAGAACTGAACACATCAGCCACTAAAGTCACCACTGTCACTAAGAAAAGTAAAACGATTCTGGATCACAAACGTGATGACAAACTCTACCATTGGCTATTTTTGCGTGACTCTTCAGTAAAGAACTTCGACGCAACGAAAGGGAAGACACTTGAACTCTACAAAATTCAGTAAGGTGGTTGCAGGGTTACTGCTCCACCCCGCAATCATTTCATTCTGGTCGCAATTACTGAACGCAGTGCGTACCTTCTTCCAAAAACTCTCAATGTCTAACTTGGTCGGGCTGCTGGGAATTGAACCCAGTCTACACCCACCCGAAGGGCGCGTACTACCGGTATACGACAGCCCGATACTGTCGATGTGCGCAACAGATGTCGGGGCGGTGAGATTTGAACTCACGACCCCCTGGTCCCAAACCAGGTGCCCTAGCCACTGGGCCACGCCCCGAAATTGCGCTGGTCTATCCTATCGGTTTTGCATGCGTGCGTCAACCGTGTACAAACAAAAAACCAGCGATGAACGCTGGCTTCTTGTTTTTGTGCCGAGGGCCAGGATTGAACTGGCGACGCAAGGATTTTCCTTTTCTGTTGACCTCTGTTGCCAGAGGGATCGGACTATCTCTTCACCCTGCACGCAGGGGCTGGGCGCTTGTACGGGAGTATTGTTGGGACTCACCCGTTAGTCTCTACACCTTCCTTGAAACTGTTGACCCTTCAAGGCTCGGCTCGGGATTACCCTTGAAAGGGCTTCCCCGAATTCACCCAGTTTGTTATGCGACTCTCATCGCACAGGACCGACAATCAGTCCTTCGCTCTACCACTGAGCTACCTCGGCAAATGTGGCCAGATCAGGGTATCAATTCTTGTCACCACCGTCAATATGAGGACGCAACGCATAGATGCGAATATACGGACCCATGAGCAAGTGAATAGACGGTGTACGCAAAACGAGCAGATCATGAGAGTAAGTGAGCTGATCTCTGGTGAATTCTTCATTTGCCCGCACCTCTTTCAGCAACGTTCCCTGTGATAAGAGTTTTTCATATCGAGGTTGCGTCACAGCGCGAACATTTTCATATGCAGGTCCATCTTCTTCATCGATGGTTTGCAAAGCGCCATACACACGTTCGCCAATAATGAAATGAGTGATGTCTTGTTTGCGGTACTCACGTACAGTCTGTAGACCCAAATTCGGCAATTCAAGAATTGTGTATTTGTCTGATGGTAGTGTGGTCGTTAAAATTTCCGTCACCAGGTGCGTACCAGCAGGCAGATGCTCTTCAATCCATGTACGCGCCAAAGCACTCGTATGCGGGTGAGAGAATGCATAGACTGTACGGAGCAAGCGCATGGTTGGAGCAACCAGGCACAGTACAATGACTAGTACACAAGCCAGCTGCTGCTTGCGCCTGCGTGCACGCTGCAGTAGTGTGCCCAGACCAATGCCGGCCACAATGAAGAATATCGTGCTGACAGGAATCATCCATCGTTCCCAGTGGAGATGAAGCGCGGAGATCATGATAGGGTACGAGACCGCCGCAATCACAAGTGACAACAGCATCCAATCCCGTTGTTGCATGCGTCGGCGGATGCAGTGCCAGACAACCACAATGACCGTGCAACACGCCGCGGTGTAGATGACTGTTCCCACTTGCCAACTCAACACATGGAACACATACCAGGAGAGGTTCTGTAGGAAATTCCAACCGTCATGCCCAGCATGGACAGCGCGGTTTTCTTTTGCCAGATCGGACAACACCGTCGGCAGATCAACATACAAGAACGGTCCAGTGATGAAACTCGTTAGAAGAGCAGTCGTCGCTGCACCGACCCAGTTTCGCAGAGACACCCTTTTTTGAACAACGTGATACAACAGCACAACACAGAGCGGAACAAGAAAGAAGAGTGACGGATATTTCATGTTCACGGCAAGTCCAAAGCTCACTCCGAGTAGCAGGTACCAATATCTCATTGTTGGCGCTTGCATGATTCGTAACCAGCAGTATATCGTGCTGAGCAGAAAAAATGTTTGCGGAATGTCCGGACGAATGATGTGCGCGTTCTCAATCAGAAAAAAGGATAACGCTGCAAACAGACTACTGATGAGTGCTGCGGGACGGCTCCAGAGTCGTGCAATGGCATACACGAGAAGTACGCTCAACGCTCCGAGCATGGCGGGAAGAGCACGTGCGAGACTATGGAAGAGTACAACGTGATTCTGGTAGTGTTGTGAGGCAGCAAGGTCTGTACCATTCGCCAGGTTATACATTCCGTTCAAACAACGAAACAGAAAACCAAGAGCGTAGATCAGCGGCTGCGCGGGTGCACCGAATCATCCTGGATTCCACACACCATCTGCTACACGCAATGCGGGTTGCACAAAAAACTGTTCATCATCGAACAGAAGTTCCGGTAAACCATAGTTGATTGCAAACAGGCGCAGGCCAAGAGCGACAGCGAAGATGCTGAAAACAATACGTGCTTCTTGTCGGCGCGACATAGCGGGTGGGCATGTCTGGAGTCGAACCAGAGACCTCGTCATTATCAGTGACGCGCTCTAACCATCTGAGCTACACGCCCAGACGGCAAAAATAGAATCAGCGTTAAAAGTAAGTTTATTTTGGAAGGTGCGGGGGTGAACGCTCTTACCAGCTGAGCTATACGCCCAAATTTTTAGTACCGGGGTCAGTGACCCCAGTAGCAGAAGCGCTTTGCGCTTCGCTACGGGGCGCAGCGCGCTCTAACCGCCTGAGCTACAT
>SBBP01000120.1 GCA_005239655.1 Candidatus Microgenomatus auricola
AACGTGGGGTGAATGGATTTCATAGGTACCCATCATACCCCTTCTTCTCTGTATGCTTTGCCTGACGAGCGGTAACCCTAATTGCTGCAATTGTAACATTTGATCGTCAACTCAGCGTATATCACAGGACTTTACGGCAACGGGAGGCCAGAAAGCGGCTCTGAGCACATTTTTTCGAAATTTATGGAACTTGAAGCTCTAAGAAAAAATGCTCCTGTTATGCATGGAGTAAGCGTCGGTCTAGGCATAGCACTTATGGCAACACTGCAGGAACACAACGATCGACAACATATTTTTGCTGCGATCCGCCGCCTGGGGCTTTTATCAGGATATGTCGGCCGAGAGAGGGAGCTCGAGGAATTGGCGACACGCATTCTGATGCAACTTGAGCCTCACCCTACCAGGTACTCTATTGTGAACGCGCGATTGAATGACCTCAGGAATCCCGGTTTCTGCGCGGATCTTGCCCACAACGTGGTCGGGGAACTGTTCCAGCGAAAGGGCCATGAATGAGGAATCAAGGCAAGTGAGGAAAAAAGCTGTCATCTTCGACATGGATGGGGTCATCTCTGACACACAAGAGCTTCACGCTGAAGTTGAAAGTGCGCTGCTCGCTGAACATGGAATAACTATGACGCCCGAGGAAATCACTCGGGAATACGCGGGGATCCCCGACCACACGATGTTTCGAGAGCTTTTCGAGCGACACGCAGTGCACACTTGTTCGGTTGAGGACGCCGTACGAACCAAATGGGGACGTATGCACAGGGCAAAAAACAACCGCATTGTGCCTATCCCGTATGCGATCACTCTCATAAAGAATCTAAAACGCGAGGGCTTCAAACTTGCGATCGCATCTGCCTCCCCGAAAGTGTTCATCGAGGAAGTATTGCGGACACTTCGCATATTCTCGAACTTTGATGTCGTTGTTTCTGCGTATGAAGTGCCGAAAGGGAAGCCTGCTCCCGATATATTCCTGTTTGCGGCAGCACAGCTTGGCGTCGCACCGCGAGAAGCCGTAGTTATAGAAGATGGCCGCAGCGGTATGGTAGGTGCGCGCGTTGCCGGGATGGCATGCATCGGCCTCATTCCCGGCGGCACGGGTGATTTTCCGGCGACCATACTTGTGTCGTCATTATCAGAGATCCACGCTAGCATGATCCATGATTTGCCGATCCCGCGGTAACACATGCGTTTTCGAAAGGAAAACATCCGTGAGACGGTAAAACGCGCGCAGAATACTATCCGTACACACCGACTTTGATACTGAGCTGTTTAAGAAAGAATTCGCCAAAGAAAAATTTTGAAACATCCCGCGCCGCTAGAACCTACTTCGAGCGCTCCGCGCCCTAGCGCCGCCGCTTCCTCCATTCAATTTTTTTTCGCGTGCGGGGGGGGGAATTCCAAATCTGAAAATTATCACAAAATTAAATCTTTCATCCAAAAATCGGAACGAACCCCTTGGTTCGTAACAAATCCGACCGCTTTTCTTTTTCCACCCTCTTCATTTTCACCGCGAAGCGGCGAGGGATTTTGCGGAGAGGGTGAGATTCGAACTCACGGTACTGTTGCCAGCACAACGCTTTTCGAGAGCGTCCTATTCAACCACTCTAGCACCTCTCCAAATTTCTCGGCAAAGCCTCGATCAAAAAACGGTGGCTCGAGTGTTTGCCGGGGCGCGTGTTTCGCGCCCGTTGACTGCTTCCAAATGGTCGCAGTCAACCCACTCTAGCACCTCTCCAAGTAGAGCTCCATTACACTATCGGAGGCAGCAAATTTTTGCAAGCCGACGAGGCCCAAAACACATAGACAATGCGGTCGTTTGCTTGATACACTACGCTAAAGTACAACACCATGCATCGCCAACTCTCGCTGCCCCTGAATCTGCGCGCACTCGTGATGCGCTGGATGAAACACTGGCCGCTCATCATTGCACTGATCACACTCTGGACCGTACTGGGATACTATACTGTTGCAATTGTCGAACACAACGGGCTCTTCATCTACACTATCGACGATGTCTACATTCACTTGGCCATTGCAAAACAGTTGGTCACCGTCGGTCATTGGTCAACCAACGCCTTCCAAGATTTTGCCGGAGCATCCTCCTCTGTGCTCTACCCTCCACTCCTCGCCGGATTCTTCGCCGTTTTTGGAAACCATGCCATCATTCCCTTCGTGCTGAATACTGTCTTGGCGACCGCGCTCCTCATCACGGTTTACGTCTGCCTCAACGCCTACCGCATACACCCTGTCCTGATGCTGATTGCGCTCGTGGCCACCCTCTACTTTGGAACAATCCCCAGTCTGGTGTTCGGAGGGATGGAACATATACTCCACATGCTCTGTACGATACCACTCTTCTACTTTGCAGGAAAAGTTGCACGGAGTGCGCTACGTGAGGAAAAATGTTCAACGCTGTTTCACACATACGAACACCGGATGGTCATCCTGCTTGCATTGCTCGCCACAGCAGCGCGGTATGAAAGTCTGTTTTTTATTGCTCCGATCTGTGTCTTCTTTTTCTTTACACATCGGCGCCGCCTTGCGGTTATGACCGCGATCGCGAGTGCCGTTCCTGTGTTCGCCTACGCGGCGATGTCCCTGGCGCACGGCGGGTATGCCCTTCCGAGTACATTAGTGCTGAAAGGCACTGCGCCAAACACACTAGAGATGGCCATCGACTATTTATTGCACAATCTGTCTTTAGCGCAGTTCATGGCCTCCCTCATATTGTTAATCCTTATGAGCCTCTTGTACATGCAACACAGAGAACACCGCATTCGTAAGGATAGTCAAGTGATGAGCGCTGCGTTTTTAACAACACTGCTCCTCCATACACAATTTGCAAATATCGATTGGGTGTTCAGGCATCGGACACACTTGATTGTCTTGGGCCTCTTTGTGATAACGGTCAACATCCGCGCGATCCATGCTACGCTGCAATCGATTCGACTCAACGCACGTCATCTCGCTGTGGCTGGTATAATGACCGTTGCTATTGTGACCACGCTGGGCCCACTAGCCGTCCGTGGGAACACGGCTCTCACACAAATCGTGAACTCATCAGCAAACATTTACGAACAGCACTATCAAATCGCTCGCTTCCTACAACAGTATTACGAAGGCGAAGGTGTTGCGCTCCTCGATGTCGGCACCACAAGCTATTTTTCCAACACCGACGTGGTTGACCTGTGGGGACTTGCGACGATTGAGGTTGCCCGCGCGATTACAGCAGAACATTACACAGCACAAACCGTTGACACCATTGCAAAAGAGCGCAATGCTCATATTGCTGTGATGTATAGTTCAACCGCTGCAACCGTACCTGCCCATTGGATCCCGGTCGGGTCTTGGAAAATTGCAAACCGCGTTAGCGCTGCTCGTGATACGGTGACGTTCTACGCACTCAACGCCGCACATGCTGAAAAACTCGCACAAAACCTGCGGAATTTCTCGTCGCAGCTACCTGCAGGGGTCAGCGAATCTGGACCATATCTGAATGGTACGTTATAACAGAGACGACGATGACACAGATAACACCAATTCCAACCATACTGAGCGCTGTGCTCAAAGAAGTGCGCCCACGACAGTGGATGAAAAACCTCCTCGTTTTCGCACCGCTGTTTTTTGCACAAATGGTATCGGATGTCGCGCGCTTCTCGACAACCGCCCAGCTCTTCGTCGTGTTCTGCCTGTGCGCAAGCAGTGTGTACATTTTTAATGATGTGATCGACAAGACAGAAGATCAAAAGCATCCGCTCAAAAAACATCGCCCCATTGCCTCTGGACAACTCTCCATCGCGCATGCCGTGGTGCTGTGCGTTGTGTTTCTGACGATCGCAGCACTATTGAGTGCGGCATTTCCACTCAAAACACAGTTGACTGTAGTCGCCTACATTTTCCTCAACGTTCTCTACTCCCTCTGGTTGAAGCGCATCGCAATCGTGGAAATATTCACCATCACGGCAATGTATATTTTTCGCATCATCGCCGGCGGCACCGCAATAGCGGTAAGTATTTCCTCCTGGATCATCCTCGTCACCTTTTTTCTGTCTCTCTTTTTAATTGTCGGAAAGCGACGAGTCGAAATCGAGCGAAATGCGCACAACGGAACGACAAACGGAGACACACGCATGGTCCTTGCGCAATACTCTCCAGCATTTCTGAACGAACTGCTCGCCATCGCTATTGCTGGTGCAAGCATTGCCTACGGACTGTACACGGTTGAAACCGGCATCCCTTATCTCTTGTATACGTCGGCATTTGTCATGTTCGGACTGTTCCGTTACTTGTATGCCATCCACCACAAGACTGCGGTCGAAGCGCCGGAGATGATGGTGACCCATGACCCATGGATCGCCGGGACCGTGCTCGCATGGGTGATATCCATCTGCATCATTTTCTATGCCTGAAATTCCATTCGTGAATATTCCAGAGATACGCAACAGCGTCTGCATTCTTGATGTCGATGGAACACTGGTTGCAGACAACACCGAAACCGTGAACCCGGAAGTCAAAGAGCGTGTGCGTACACTTGCCGCGCACAACGACGTCTGGCTTGCAACGAACTCACGCAACACACGGCGAAACGAGGCAATCGCACGACAGTTACAGTTGCCGCTGCTCACCTCAAGCTTCCGCAAGCCGAGCACACGTCTCTTCGACGAACTGCCTGAACATTGCGTTGGGAAACCGTACGTCGTGATTGGTGATCGCGTGCTCACCGACGGCCTGCTCGCAAAACGCGGCAGAGCACAGTTCATCAAAACACAGCGTGTCACTGGGAAAGATCGCTTGTTCATGCGTTGCATCTTCTGGTTCGACGATGTTATCTATACACTGACCAAGCCACTATGGGATACGTCTACTTGATTGTTGCCCTCGTCGTAAATGCGCTCGCGAACGTCATCTTAAAGATGCATGCGCAGCAGACAAAAGATGTTGCGAGCGCCAACATGATCGCCTGGATGCAAAACCACTGGCTATTGTTCATCGCGATTGCTCTCTTTGCCGGAAACGTGTTCGCGTACAACAACGCACTCAGTCGATTGCCTCTCTCACTCGCCTACCCCATCATGGTCGGCGGAGGGCTCCTGGTCATCACACTCATTTCGCTGATGTACTTCAAAGAACCCATCCAGTTGAAAGAGTATGCCGGTATGGTGTTGATTCTGATCGGCATCGTCCTCATCTCTCAACGGACAGCAACAACTGCATGACAACGGAAACAGAAAAAGCGCGATATCTGATCACCGGTGGTTCTGGGTTTTTAGGCATCAACCTGATTCGATACCTGCTCGACCGCGGCCACGACGTGCGTTCGATCGATTTGGTGGAATTCACCTATCCTGAACGTGGACAGATCGACGCAATCGTCGGCGACATCCGCGACCGCGACACGATGGATCGAGTGACGCGTGACCGCGATGTTGTTGTGCACTGCGCAGCAGCATTGCCGCTCTACTCGAGAGAAGAAATTTTTACGACCGACGTCGAAGGCACGGGGATTGTGTTGGAAACTGCACAACACCACGGCGTACAGCGTGTCATTCATATCTCGTCAACCGCAGTCTATGGCATCCCCGATCATCATCCGTTACTCGAAACAGACACACTGCACGGGGTCGGCTCGTATGGAGAAGCAAAAATTCTTGCTGAGGAAAAATGCCTCGCTGCACGAGCGGGCGGCATGACCGTCCCGATTCTACGTCCAAAATCATTCGTTGGCCCAGAACGCCTTGGCGTGTTTGCGCTGTTGTATGATTGGGCACTGGATGGTCGCAACTTTCCGATGATCGGCAATGGTCGTAACCGTTATCAACTCCTCGATGTCGAAGATCTCTGCGAGGCGATTTATCTGTGCGCCACACTGCCAGCGACGAAAGTCAACGACACATTCAATATCGGCGCAAAAGAATTCAACACCATGCGCGAAGATTACCAAACCGTCTTAGACGCCGCTGGTTTTGGAAAACGGATCATCGGTTTTCCTGCACAACCCGTCATCTGGGCGCTGCGGTTCCTCGAGCTGCTTCATCTTTCACCTCTCTACAAATGGGTCTACGAAACCGCATCTGAAGATTCCTATGTCTCGATCGAAAAAGCAGAGAACGTGCTCGGCTTCAAACCAAAATATTCCAATGCAGCCGCATTGCTCCGAAATTTTCAGTGGTACAAAAAACACCGCGGTTCGTTTGTGGGACAGAGCGGCGTTTCCCACCGCGTGCCGTGGAAGCAAGGGGCGTTAGGAGTGATCAAAAAATTATTCTAAAACAAGGCGCGTTGCGTCGAGACGAATTGATGGCGGTCGGCATCTGAAAAAATGCGTACCGTACCAAATACGCCATCGTAACCTGGTTCGATGTGTACACGCCCAGCACGAATGCGACGGATCGCTTCACCAACCAACGGATGAGACGCCTCGGCGATCGCATCCGGATCCGCATCGAGTAAAATATGGAACTCATTTCCACACTGTGCAGTGAGTTGTGCGTATGCACTTTTTACTTTTTTACTGGCAACGCCAACGTCGAATGCTTCGGCGATAATTTCTGGTAAGGGAACAATGCGGCGGAACGGCACGCGCG